>JAQTRT010000323.1 GCA_028711675.1 bacterium
CATCCTTTATGGTCAGCATGGCCATCAGGTTCACATCCTCCATAGGGGTGGGATATTCGGTGTTGCAGTGCAATACGGTAATATCCTTCTTTTTAGTCCCGCAGGAGAGCAGGATAAAAAGGGCTGATTTGATCTCGTTCAGATCGGACATGCCCGTAGAAAGGATAACCCGTTTCTTCAGCCCGCCGATCTTCCGCAGATAAGGCAGGTTGGTAATCTCTCCTGAAGGGATCTTAAAGATATCCAGACCCAGTTCATTCAATAAATTTATGCTTTCCATATCAAAAGGGGAAGATAAAAAGACAATATTCTTCTTCTTACAGTATTGGCTCATCTCTTCATGTGCTTTCCTGTCAAATTCCAGTTTTTTTATCATGGCATACTGATTTTCTTCCGAACCCGTATGAAGTTTCTGGTACTCAGCCTTCTCAGCATAGGCACTCACCATTTTGTCAGCCTGAAAGGTCTGGAATTTAACAGCATTGGCTCCGGCTTCCCTGGCTGCATCGATCATTTGAAAAGCTGATTTTAAGCTTCCGTTATGATTCACTCCTGCTTCGGCTATGATAAAAACCTTCTTATCCATTTTTTCTGACCTGTCTGCAGGGATTTCCATAGGCTACCACATTGGCCGGTACATTGTTCACGACAACACTCCCTGCTCCAATGAGACAGTTTTTCCCGATCTGAACATGCTGTATCACGGATGCACCGGTTCCTATATGAGTGTCCGCCTCCACGGAAACGCCGCCGCTCAGGGTGACTCCCGGTGCGATATGGACATGATCACCTATCCTGCAGTCATGGTCGATTACCGCACCCGTATTGATGATCACATTTTTCCCGATACAGGTTCCGCAGTTGATGACCACACCGGGCATGATAACACTTCCCTCTCCTATTTCCGTACTCTCATCAATGATGGCATTAACTGACCGCAAAATAAAAAATTGATACCCTATTTTTTTTACATGTTGATATAATTTCCTGCGGCTGGTATTATTCCCTGTTGCGCCTATGCTGATAAGAGCATAATCCACCTTGTTTCTCAGTTTACCCAGATCCTTGTCTGTTCCGATGATCTTAACCCCGGAAATCTTCTTCCCTACGTTCTCCGGCCGGTCTATGATCCCGTGGATATGAAAGCCGGGATAAAGCTTTTTTCTGGAGCGGCTAAAGACCGAAAGGATCACACGGCAGTGCTCTCCGCCGCCGATTAAGATGATTTTTTTCATGCTATTTAATCCCCATCTTATCAACGACACTCTGCAGTTCCTCCCACTGTCCTATATCGATCCAGGATTTATCCGAGACCGGATAAACCCCTACTTTTTCTCCGGCCTTGAAATACTGGTTGATCAGATCCGGCATCTGAAGGACCGTGTCCTTCGATATATTACTGATGACATCCGGCTCCAGGACATACATGCCTGTATTGACATAAAAATCATACTCGGGTTTTTCTCTGATGGCGTTTAATGCCCCACCCTGGGCCATCTCAATGATACCGTACGGGATCAAATAATGTTTCAGCGAGGCCACGACCGTGATTTTGTGTCTGTTCTTATTATGGAATTTCAAGATATCCGTATAATTGCACTCAATGATAATATCACAGTTACTGAGAAAAAACGTTTCCTTGATTTTATTTTTTAACAAGGAAAGACTTCCGGCTGTTCCCAGTGGCTTGTCTTCCTGAATATATTCAATGCGATAAGGATGTTCTGTTTCATTAAAATAAGCTTTAATCATATTAGCTTTATAATTAACCGAGAGAAAAAAATCACTGCATCCATACTCATAAAAACGGTCGATAATTATTTCCAGGATGGGTTTTTCATTAATGGGGATGAGCGGTTTGGGCAGGATCTTAGTAAAAGGATGGAGCCTTACTCCTTCACCGCCGGCCATGATCACAACAGGCACTTTAATCTGTTCCAGGATTTCATGCTTATTCTGGAAGATATCGAACCACCAGACAGCAGAAACAATCCTGTTCTTTTCATCAACGATGGGGATGCATTCGATCTTTTTTTCCACCATGAGACGTTTAACTTCTTCCTGGTCATAACCCTCATGCAACCGGATGGGCCGGGAGTTCATTACCTTCTCGATGGAATCGTTCAGGTCCCCGCCCTTTAATATCCAGCGCCGGATATCGCCGTCCGTGAGGACCCCTTTCAGCACCAGGTCCTTTTCCACAATGATAAGGATCTTCCCCGCTGTCTGGTCCATCCGTTTTAACGATTCCTTGACCGTAATATTTTCCGCAATGAGGATTTTCTTTAATCTTTCCATGTTAACCTCTGGCCTTCAGGATATTCTTTATGACATACCGCACATGTTGCTCTTTTAAATTGGAACTGCAGGGAATGTTCAGGATACGTTTCCAGAACCAGACAGCCTTCTCGATATGATAGGACTGGTTCTTTCTGTAGGGCCTCTGCCAGTGGTTCAAATACCAGAGCGGACGGGTCAGGATATTCCGCTTCTGAAGTCTCTGCATCAGTTCTTCCCTGTCCAGCCCGAATTCTGATTTCTCCACTAAAAGCGGATAGAACCAGAAATTGGGGCGTATATTATCCTGTACATCCGCGATTTTCAATCCGGGGATCTTATCCAGCTCCTTTTTATATAAAAGATAATTCCTCTTCTTGGTCCGGATGAACTTCTCTATCTCCTCAAGCTGGGCCAGGCCCAGCGCAGCCTGCAGATTGGTCAAACGGTAATTATAACCTATCTCATGATGGATGAACCGGATATGATCATTCTTGGCCTGCGTGGTGAGGTAGCGGGCTTTACGCGCTATTTTTTCATCATGAGTGACGATCATACCGCCCCCGCCGGTTGTGATGATCTTGTTCCCGTTAAAGGAAAAGACGCCCAGATGGCCTAT
>JAQTRT010000324.1 GCA_028711675.1 bacterium
CGCTGGGCTGATATTGCCTGAATCATAGAATATCTTCTCTGTAACGGCATCCGATTTATCAATATATAAATGGAAACTTACATAACTTCCCGTTGTTTTAAAATCAATACCGTCCTCATCGCCTGTTCCTGTGCAGTTAAAACTTAACTTATTATAATCCCTGTAATTGATGCCTTCAGCCTCTTCCGCATCGAAATCCTCGCTTACGCTCTGGAACGCGCCGTCTGTTGTCAGATCACCGTTAAATTCATGACGCGTCCCGTCACCGCTCATCCTGATATGCCAGCCGTCATAATCCTGCCAGATATAATAACCCGGGTCAGCACCTGCCGTATAAACCGGCGTACCGCCGAAATTCCCTCCTGTTACTTTTTCCTCCGATTCCCTGAATACATTATTATTGTCCGGACCGTAGATCTCTATGTTCACGTCAGCCGAGGGGATTTCCGACAGGTCAAGGCTGTAATTAATGGCGATCCGGTTGGTCCCCATGAACACGACTGTTCCGGAAACCGGGACATCATGTTCCATAACGGCAAAATTCGTTATGTTCACACGGGAGACTGGCGCGCCTGCATCATTGCTTACCGTTACGACAACCAGATCACCCATGATCCCGCCGGGCAGGGTTCCTATCTCTGTTCCGGACACCACTTCCACCGGGACATCCTGTTCCTCCGCGATCAGCAGCAACGTGTATATCCCGTTCTCCACTTTGGTTGTATCCCACCAGCCTAACACAGACTCGCTCTGCACAGGCCTTATAGAAACATTGACCACAGGATCGCTGCTCTCCTGGTTTATCTGCGGTACGCAGAGCCCGTCATACTTCCATCCTGTATCCAGCTGTTTCAGATCCTCAGGCAAAGCCTGCATACCGGACCTGTAATACAGCCTGTAATTTTTAAAATCAGCCCTGTTCGCCCAGTTCACGTCAACAGCAGTTCCTCTTATATCGACCCATGCCTGGACACTCCCCGGTATGCTCTTGTTCCCCGCGTCAAGTATATATTTCTTATCTGCTATGGAAGCGATCTCCGGCGCGATACCATTCTTGATGGCGTCAGAGTAACGCACTGCCTCATTCCCCCATTTATCCCTGACGCTTATCCTGAATTTATACTTGCCGGAAGGTGCGTCCTTTCCATTTAACACCGGGTTCCTTGATACATTGAATTTCCCATCCCACTGGATGGTATTGGCCTCGCTCATACTGTCCGGTTCATCCCCGAACTCAGCCACCAGTACTTTCCCGTTTGTCAGAACAATGTTTTCCCGGTCATTCGTGAACTGCGCCTGACTATCCCCGTAAACCTCCACGTTCACGATCAGCTGGTCTGACTGATTGACCGGCTCATCCTCGCTCTCGGATAAACTATAATACAAGGTTGTGATTTTCTGCCCGTTCCCGGACATCACAAAAGGCCTGGTAAATAAGTTGTAGATCACGGGAGCCGACCGGTCAACCCGGATATTCTCAAACTCCGCCCTGTTCCCAAGATTACCCGCGGCATCCCTTGCCCGGACCCCTAATTTATACAGACCGTCCTTTAATTCAAGGAATGGGTTGGACAGGTCCCAGGAGTAAGTATTAATCCCATTGGTGCTGCTGCACGCGATCTGATAATAGCTCTTGTCCTGCTGGTTGGTAAATGTAAAAACAACCCCGGCTTCCTCGTTCACATCAAATTCCACCTGATAATAAAGGTCTTCGGCCAGAATAAGATCGCTGAGGTGTGCGGCAGAGCCCTCCCGTTTTAAAACATCCAGGACCGGGGGAGTTGAATCAATGGAAAAATACTGTATGCCGTAGCCTGAATTGCCTGCCATGTCCGATCCGCTTATTCTGATATAATATTCGCCGTCTTCCATCCCGTTTGCTTCCCAGTATTTATATGCCGGGCCTGTTGAGAGCGATCCTGATTTTCCCAGGTCAGCGACGAGTGAATTGTCAGACTTCCGGTAGATCTTAAATTCCATATTCTTGAGCATTGAAGCGATATTATCCTCAGTATAATACTCGATCAGTATCCTGTTCCCGGCAGCACAGGAGAAGAGCCATTTGTTATTCGTGCTGAATGAAATAACAGGAGGGGTCAGGTCCACATAAAATCCCCAGACCGTTGTACTTTTATTCCCGGATGCGTCCGCGCTTTCCACTTTTACCGCATGCAGGCCCTCGGCCAGGTCCGTAACGGGGATATAACTGATCTCACTACCTGAAATAGAACATGCCGGGCTCACATTGATCCAGTCACCGGCATCCCCGTTGGTCCAGTTCCCGACCTGTTTAAGATACACTTTCACCCTGTCCGGATCGAACTCGCCGATGATGTCGCTGTTGTAGATACCGGCCTTTATCACGGGCCGGGTATCCCTGATATTGGCCTCATACCCGGGAGTAATGGGGAATACCTGCATAGGCATCATGTCAAGATAAATCAGTAAAATCTGCCGGCTTCTTTTACCGGCTCCGTTATAGGCTTCCATGATGATGTTGTTCTGGCCTTCAAGCAGGGTGGGGTTCTTGATAATAAAAGAGCCGTCAGGATTTAAATTCAGATCCACAACCTCGCCGTAATTGAGCATGTACCTGGCGCGCGTCATTTCAGGCAGATAATCGCTCACCATGCCCCTGAAATTTTTTATAAAATTATTCATCCCGATCTTGCCGATCTCAATCTCTTTTGAGTCCTTGTCTATCATGAACATGCCCGTATACGTGTCATAATCCTTGGGATAAACGGAATAATCTTTTAAGGCATTCCCGTTGATGGAGATACCGAATATCCTTGGCTGCGAGCCGCAGATCATATCGACCAGTTTATCCCTGGCATAGGCCGGCGAGAAATGCCAGCCTGCTACCGTAGTCTCCCTGTTCGCGGCTATGTAC
>JAQTRT010000325.1 GCA_028711675.1 bacterium
CTTATCATGGCCACTTTCAGCAAGTCCTATGCCTCCCTTGGAGGTTTTGTGGCAGGTCCGGCCAGGGTCATCGATTTTCTGCGCCATAATTCACGGGCTTTGATCTTTTCGGCTTCACCCACGCCCGCGTCAGTGGCTGCTGCCCTGAAAGCCCTGGATATTATGGAATCAGAACCGGAGCGTATCGAAAGATTATGGAAGAACACACGGAAGATGCTGAACGGGTTCAAGACCCTGGGTTTTAATACAGGCATAGCCGAAACCCCTATCATTCCCCTTGTTATCGGGGATGATGTCCTTTGCTTCAGGACGTGGAAAGCCCTGAGCGAGGCCGGGATCTTCATCAATCCCGTTGTCCATCCTGCCGTGCCGCACGGCCGGGCCATTATCCGGACCAGTTATATGGCCACGCACACGGACCAGCAGCTGGATTTTGCCCTTGATACGTTCGGGAAGATAGGCAGGAACCTCGGTATCGTAAAATAACGAATGAGTATAAAATTAAAGATCACCCTCTTCATTCTGATCATTATTACCGTAAGCTTGGGCTTGACCATCCTTTTCCTTTCCAATAAAGAATATAAACCCGCCCTGAAAAAAGAGATCATGGACAGGATCATCATCAATCTGGAGAGTTATGACAGGGAGGCCGGGGATTACCTGAAAGGCCTCTCTGATACGGACAGGATCTACCCGGTCTTTTCCAGGTATTTCAATATGCACCGTGAAGTGATGTACCTGAAGATCGTCGGCAGCAGGAAGTATATTGTCTATAAAAAGAACATGCTGGTGCTGACGTGGAACGGGACGACATACAATACTTTCCGGAATGACATCAAGGTTGTTGATAAAAAGGTCCCTTTCCCGTCCCGTCAAAGCTTTACGAATACCAAAAGTATCCGGATGGGATTATACGTATCGGATGACCTGCGGCAGGAGATGATCCGGTGTGGTCAGGAGTTGTCCGGTCTTACCAATTTTTTAAGCAGCCAGCTTCTCCTGGTAAACAGGATCATGAGCTCGAACCGCGTTTTTCAGAGCATAAAGGAGAGGATGAAAAGGAGCAGCCGCCAGAGGTCCTGGGCCAGGCAGGCAGGCGTCCTTCTCAGGCCGGCCGGCCGGAAGTGGGACCAGTATCACGAAGTCATTAAAAGAAGCCTTGACCTTTTTGATAAAAGAACGGATGACCTTCTGCGGCGGTTCACCGGTACTTCATCCGGCCAGGACCTGAAAGTCCTGTACAAACAGAACAGGGAGATCAGCCGGAGACTGAAGGATATGGAAAGCTCTTTAACACGGATAAAGAATGCATGGGCTCTGGTGAAGGGTGCGGATATGAACAAAGCCGGAGCCCAGCTTGCTTCCCTGAAGGACGAGAGCGGCCGGATCGTCCGTGACCTGGGCCGGATCCTGGAGCAGACCGATGACTTCAGGGAGATAAAGATATTCTTTGACAGGAATGAGATAAAGGGAAGAGAGCCTGTGGAGGAACTGGACCTTATCCGGCTCTACAAGGATATCAGATGGTATGATAAAAGGATCGGTTACTACGAGATCGGGATCTCGGAGGATGCGATCATGAAAAAAATAACACCCATCATCATTCAGGGAGTAAGGTCTTCGGTAGTGATCGTACTGATCAGTGTGATACTGGGCCTCTTTCTCTCCCTTTATATTATTTATCCCATTCACCGGCTGGGCAAGGACGCGGACAATATCCTGAGGGACGTGCAGTACCGCATCCGCGTGAAACGCAAGGATGAGTTCGGGAAATTCCAGACAGCGTTCAATCATCTGGCAGACAGGATAACGACCGAGCTCGCCAAGTATGAGGACCTGTACAATGAGGCCACGCAGGATGAACTGACCAAACTGATGGTCAGGCGTTATTTTATGTCAATCCTGAGCACAGAGATGGGGAACGCCGCTCACGATAAAAGGCCCACTTCGCTTCTCATGACGGATATCGACCATTTCAAGAAGTTCAACGATACTTACGGTCATCAGACAGGCGACGCGGTTCTGGCCCTGACAGCCGGAGTGTTATTGAAGAACGTCAGGAAAAGAAGTATTCTCAGGGACATCGTGGGCCGTTACGGCGGCGAGGAGTTCTGCATGCTTCTGCCGGATACCGGGAAGGAGGAAGCCCTGAAGATCGCTGAACGGATCAGGAAAAAGGTCGAGGAGGCCAGGCATACTTTAAAGGACGGTACTGAGCTGAAGGTGACCATTTCCATCGGCATCAGCACATCAAAGGACTCTGATACGAATCCCGAGGAAATGATCAGCCGGGCGGATAAGGCGCTTTACCAGTCAAAGGAATCCGGCAGGAACAGGGTGAGCTATGGGTAAGATCATCCTGGTCATCCTCCTTCTTGCCGGGAACATGAACGCTTTTTCCAGCCGTGACACGGTGCATGGCCCGGGTTTTTCCGCGCTGGGCGATGATGTTTCCGCTATTTCCAGTAATCCCGCGACCCTGTTCCGCTTATCCCGCTCCCTTTCCGAATTCATGCTCAGCACGGACAGGGAATTCTCCTATGGTTCGTTCTATATAGGGTGGTACCTGGCCAGTTTTCCGCTGCTGGACCGCGCTTACTATTCTTCTATAAATCTCGGAATAGGGCTGGAAAATACCGTGACCCGGGATTATTTTATTTCTTTGGGCGGGACGCTGATCAGGTTTTTAAAGTACGGTCTTACGATAAGGTCTATCAAGGCACCTGAAGAGAAGTACGTTGACGCAGACGCAGGCCTGCTGGCTACGCTTCTTCCGTGGCTGGACCTGGGCTTGAGCATCCGGAATTTCCGGAACAGGGCCTCCGGCCGGCCCGCTTCTTTTGTCATGGGCCTGTGCCTGAATATAAACGAGGATATCACCTTCACATCCGGC
>JAQTRT010000326.1 GCA_028711675.1 bacterium
ATCTTAACGGACGGTGCGCCGTATATCAGCGGGACCCGTCCAAAGCCGCTTTTTCCAAAGTAGACATGCAGCGGAATGGGAAAGAGGACAAAGTCCTGAAAATCAGGTTCGACAAGAAAAATACGGACGGTCCTGACGGGACAGGCGGATGGTGCGGTTATTATACGATTGTAAAACAGGGGAATAAGTATCTCGATGTCAAGGGATATAAAAAACTGACATTCTGGGTGAAAGGGGAGAATGGCGGTGAAAAATTCAAGATCGGAGCCGCAGACCAGGCCCAGGAAGCCATGGATGACAGCGCAAAATCGGACGATGTGACCAGTTTCATCCCTTCGAAAAAGATCACGAAAGAATGGCAGAAGGTTTCTATTCCTATGGAGAGTATTTTCATCGAATGGACCATGCTGGCCTCTATATCGATCAATTTTGAAGCAGATCTGTATGAGGACGGCTCAGCTAAAGGTACCGTGTATATCGACGATATCCAGTTCGAGAAATAAGTATGAGGACGGAACGGCACTGTCCGTCCGGGCAGCGCCGTTCCTTTCACAGAGGAAAATATGGAAAAGTCAAAGAGATACAGAATGGCCGGGATACTGCTGCTTGTTTTTTTGATCCCATTCCTTCTTTACTCCGGCCAGCAGGAACAGAAGATAAAAAAGGTCAAGACCATTATTGTGAACAATTTTGAAAAAGGCTCTATCTGGAACTCCCTGGAGAACCGGTCCGGGGCTTTCCAAAAGGAACCTTCCTACTGTTTTGTCGACCTGGGGGAGAATAAACCGGGCAGCCGGTATATCGAGACATCGGGCCATTACCTGATCCTCGATTATGCGAAAAAGACCGAAGGCGGTCCGGGGAACGAAGGCGGCTGGTGCGGATGGTACACGCTGCTGAAAACGGATGATAATATCTATCTTAATCTGACAGGCTATAATTATATACGCTTTTATTTCAAGCCCGTGAACGGCAACGAGGATTTCATCGTGGGTATGGCTGACAAGAAATGGGACCTGATCGAGGATTCGGTCAAACTCCAGAATCCGGTCAAGGATTATGTGACCAAGAAATTCAAATCAGGCTGGCTGGAGGTCATTATCCCTTTCTCCGATTTTGAGGACCTTTGCCTTGACAGGATGTCCTCGTTCGCTATCGTGTTCGAACCGGGTAAAGGTACGCTGTATATGGATAATATCACCATCGGATACGATCCAAAGTATGATTCTTCCACTTACTGATGAGCTGTTTGATCCAGACCTAATATCAAAAAGAGGTGCTCCTTTGGAAACAGGAATCAGTTATTATGCCAACCGGATACTGAAGCATGTGGCTGAAGATATGGCGGAGATCAAAAAAAACAACTGCACCTATGTGGTCCATACCTTTTCTGAGGAAGACCTTCATTTTTACAAAGATACGATGAAAGAGATCGTGAAAGTGACCCATGATCATGGGCTGGCCGTCCATCTCGATCCCTGGGCTGTCGGCGGGCTGTTCGGCGGCGAAGCTTTCAGCAAGTTCGTCATGGAGAACAAGGATGCCTGCCAGGTGGACAACCAGGGGCATATTCTCGGCCGGGCCTGTCCTAATCATTCCGGGTTCAGGGAATATCTCCGGTCATGGACAGAAGAAGCATTAGGCGCAGGGCCGGATTATATCTTCTGGGATGAACCCCATTATCCCATGTTCCCGGAAAAAGAGGGAAGATGGACCTGCTGCTGCGCGGTCTGCCGGAAGAAATATGGAGAACGTTTTGGCCGGGAGATGGGAAAGAGCCTGGAACAGGAAATGGTTCAGTTCTATCAGGATTCTGTCATGGAACTCCTGGATGAGCTGTGCATCACGGTCAGGAAAGCAGGTGTAAAAAATTCGGTTTGTTTTCTTCCCCGGGAAAGATTTAATCCAGCCACTTATGACTGGGAAAAATATGCCAGGCTCAGTTCCATTGATATGATCGGTACAGATCCTTACTGGACCAGTCTGAAAGAGCCCCTCGAAGAATGTGTCCCGCGCCTCTCGCGGAGGATCCGCGAACTGTGCCTTAAGCATGGCAAGGAAGGTCAGATCTGGATACAGAACATTGGGATCAGGTTAGGAACAGAGACGGATATTTCAAGGGCCATAGACCTGGCGTATCAGGAAGGCATACGGAACATGGCAGCCTGGTGTTATCACGGGGCCAGTATGCTTGGAAGAAGCGTTCGTTGTGATGATCCGGAAAAGGTATGGAAGATACTGGGGAATAAATATAAAGAATTACTCTTAATAAAATAGCTGTTTTTATATGAAAAACAGCTATTTTATTACTTTTTTAAATATATGAAAAAAAATTTTAAAATCAACTTGACATTTCTAATAAATTGATGTATAATTCAATCAATGAATGAAATATAGTTTAAATTAAGGATCATGACTGAAAAGAGGCTCCTTATGAAATATGATACGGAATCACGGGTTGAGAAGGTTTTTCAAGACCGCTCTGGTTATAAATATTTTTATCCGCCTGTGGAAAAAATCAGAAGCATCATTGTCGAGAATTTTCCCATGCTGGGAAAGCTAACGGCTCTCCGGTTCATCGAGTGGGTCCAGAAAAACCCGGGCGGCGTCATTTCGCTGCCCACCGGAAAAACACCCGAATATTTCATTAAATGGGTCCAGTATTTTTTAAAGAACTGGAATAAAACCCAGGTCAGGAGGGAACTGGAAGAAGCAAAAATCGATCACAAAATTATTCCGGATATGAAGTCCCTTTTTTTCATCCAGATCGACGAGTTTTATCCCATCTCGCCTAAACAGCAGAACAGTTTTAATTATTATATCCAGAAATTTTATATCGAGGGTTTCGGGCTGGACCGGAAAAAAGCCCAGCTGATCGATACTTACAGGAC
>JAQTRT010000075.1 GCA_028711675.1 bacterium
TGGAAGAAGAATTCGAGAACGCGTTGCACCTGGTCCAGTACATCATGAACACCCTGGGCCTGACCGAATACGGGTACCGTTTTTCCAAGTGGAATCCGGAGGATAAGGGGAAATATATCGATAATCCCAAAGCCTGGGAGGAATCACAGGCATCGCTGAAAAAGATCCTGGATAAGCAGGGGTTGAAATACGAGGAAGCTGCGGGTGAAGCGGCTTTTTACGGCCCTAAGCTCGATATCCAGATGAAGAACGTCTGGGGAAAGGAAGATACCATTTTTACCCTTCAGATCGATTTTGCCCTGCCCGAACGGTTCGATATGGAGTATATAGACCGCAATAACAGCAGGATCAGGCCTATCGTGATCCACCGTTCCTCCATAGGGTGCTATGAACGGACCATCGCTCTCCTCATTGAGAAGTACGCGGGCGCCTTTCCCCTCTGGCTTGCCCCTGTTCAGGTCATGCTTATCAATATCACGGATGAACAGATTAATTATTTAAAAAACATTGAAAAGATTTTAAAAGAAAATAATATTAGGGTTGAAACGGACCTGAGGAACGAAAAGATGCCTAATAAGGTAAAGGACGCCATCGTAAGGAAGATCCCGTACATGTTCATCATCGGGAAGAACGAGGAGAAGGACGGTTCCGTGTCGGTCCGTACCTATAAAGAAGGCAATCTCGGCAGTTATAATTTTATGGAGTATGTGAACAAGCTGAAAAAAGAGATTGAGGAAAAGGTTATCCGATAAAACCGGAACGGTTATAAAAATTTAATAGAAAAGTTATAAAAGTCATAAAGGTCAAACCTTTAAAATTTTATAACGAGGAGGTTCGCTATTTTAAAGAGGAGAAGACCTGTTTTTAGTTTACCGAGATTCAGAGTGAATGAGATGATCAGGGCACCCCGGGTCCGGGTCGTGTTCCCGGAAGGCGGAGCAGAGGTCATGAACGTGCACGACGCCGTCCAGAAGGCCAGGGAGTACGGACTTGACCTTATCGAAATATCGCCTGATGCGGACCCCCCGGTCTGCAAGATCCTGGACGTGGGCAAGTATAAGTATGAGCTGGAAAAAAAGATGAAGGAAGCCAAGAAACACCAGAAAGTGATCGAGGTGAAGGAGATCCGGCTCAGACCCAAAACAGGGGACCATGATTACCAGACCAAGCTCAAGCACATGATCGAATTCTTACAGAGGAACGATAAGCTGAAGGTGAGCATCTTTTTTAAAGGACGCGAAATCGCCCATGCTGAATTGGGGATGGATATGGTCAACCGGATCAGGGAAGACCTGACAGATTATGCCATCATGGAGAATGAACCGAGGATAGAATCCAAGTATATCAACCTGTTCTTCTCTCCGATCGGCAGCAAGAATAAAAAATCCAATAATCCAGGAGAAGAGAATGGGTAAATTCAAGATAAAGACAAATAAGGCTGCCGCCAAGCGGTTCAGGGTCACGGGAAAGGGTAAAGTAAAAAGAGAGCACGCATTCGCGAGCCATATCCTGACCAAAAAAAGCGCTAAGCGGAGAAGACGGCTGAGGCACGGAGCCCTTGTGTCCAAACGGGAAGAAAGAACCATTAAAATGCTGCTGCCTTATCAGTAAGCAAAGGCCTTAGGAAAAGGTTATAAAGGTTATAAAGGTTGTAAAGGCAAGGAAAGAATAATAGTCTTTACCTTTACGGCTTTTAAAACCTTTTTGTCCTTTACAACCTTTTAAGCCTTACTGGTTTGACAGCTATCCGTGATATCAAAGATTTTTTTATTGATAGAAATAATTTAGCAAGGAGACCACAATGAGTCGCGTAAAAAGTTCTGTAGCCTCACGGCAAAGAAGGAAAAAAGTACTGAAAATGGCTGAAGGCTATTACGGAAGGAAGAGCAAGCTGTACAAGACAGCAAAAGAGACCGTGCAGAGAGCCCTGCGTTTTGCGTACCGTGACAGAAAGGTGAACAAGCGGTATTTCAGGGGGCTCTGGATCACGCGTATCAATGCGCTCCTTCACAAGCATGATCTTTCCTACAGCAAGTTCATTTCAGCCATGAAAAATGCGAACATCATCCTGAACCGCAAGATGCTTGCTTTCCTGGCTTTCGAAGAACCCGAGGCTTTTGAAAAGATCATCGAGGAAGTGAAGAAAGCAACAGGAGTAAAATAAGATTAGCAACCTGTGGACCCCTCAGCGGGTATTCATCCTGAGCTTTGCTTTATTGATTTTAAGCGGGACCTTTTTTTTCGGTTTTGAGGCGGCCAGAAATGCCCCTGTGAGCTTTATGGACAGGCTCTTCACGGCCACATCAGCCACCTGCGTTACAGGGCTTACGGTCATGGATGTCCACACGCGGCTCAGCCTGAGCGGTCAGATCTGCCTTCTTCTCCTGATCCAGTTCGGAGGCCTCAGCCTGATGGCCTTCTCTTCTGTTTTTATCCTGGTTCTGGGGAAAAAGATATCGCTCCGGGACAAACTTACCCTGAAAGAAGTACTTAACCGGTATGACATGAAGAACATCAACCACGTGGTACGGTACATCATCTTTTTTACCTTTATCGCGGAGCTGGCAGGCGCTTTGATCCTTTATGGAAAATGGACGCATATCCAGGGCCCTCTTACGCGTTTTTATTTTGCTGTTTTTCATTCCATCTCGGCATTCTGTAACGCGGGTTTCTCCCTTTTTCAGGATAACCTGAACCGTTTCCAGAACGATGCGATCACGGTCTTTACCATTACCACCCTGATCATTACAGGCGGTCTCGGTTTTTTTGTCCATTTTGAGCTCAAGGACCTCTTCATTAACAGGATAAAAGGTTTTTTCCGGTTCATCACGGGGCAGGACAGGGTCATCCCTATGAAACTGAGCCTTCATTCGAAGATGGTGCTCAGCACGACCCTCTTCCTCATCCTGACCGGTATCATCCTCCTCGGTCTGATGGAGTACAATCATCTCCTGGCCGGTAAGACGTTCGGGAATAAATTCCTTATTGCTTATTTTCAGTCCGTTACACCGCGTACTGCGGGTTTCAATACCATTGATATCAGCATGCTGACTACAAGCAGTCTGGTCATAATCATCCTTTTCATGTTCACGGGAGGTTCGCCCGGATCAACGGCCGGCGGTATCAAGACCACTTCCCTGGCCACGATCTTTTTTACCATCCGTTCCATACTACAGGGAAGGGAAAAGGTAACGGCTTTTTTCAAGACCATCGATGATGAGACCGTGAAGAAAGTGCTGACAATTTTCATACTGGCCTTCTGCCTGGTCCTGACAGCCACGCTGCTCATCCTGATCAGGGAAGGAAGCCGGTTCCTCTTCATCCAGGTCCTTTTCGAGGTGGTTTCCGCTTTCGGTACAGTAGGATTGTCCACCGGCATCACAAGCCATCTATCCGATTTCAGCAAGCTCATCCTTGTCCTGGTCATGTTCACGGGCCGTGTGGGCCCGCTGACGTTCGCCATTTCGATCATAAGAAAAGAGAGCACGGGGATCAGTTTTCCCGAGGAAAATATTGGAGTGGGGTAAACTATGGCAAAAGAATTCGTTGTTATTGGTTTAGGCACTTTCGGCCTGGCTGTGGCCAGGACCCTGGCTGCGCACAGCAAAGGGGTTGTTGCCATTGACCGTGAGGAGAAGAACATCAACGAGATCACGGATGTAGTGACGGAAGCTGTCGTGATGGATGCCACGGATGAGAAAGCCCTGAAAAGCCTTGGTATCCAGGACGTGGACTGCGCCATCGTGGCCGTGGGAGACATCCAGGACAGTATCCTCATTACCCTGCTCCTGAAAGACATGGGGATCCAGAAGATCATAGCCAAGGCTATTAACGAACAGCATAAGAAAGTTCTGGAGAAGATCGGCGCCAGCAAGATCATCCTTCCGGACATCGAAGTGGGCGAGAACCTGGCCCTGTCTCTCATCTCCACCCGTATCTTCGACCATATCGAGATGTCTGAAAAATACAGCATGCTCGAGATCCAGCCGCTCAACAGATGGATCGGAAAGACCATCAAGCAGGCCGATATCCGGAATAAATACAATGTTTCTATCGTAGGCATCAAGCGTGAATTCGCCCATATCAATGAAAAAGGGGAGAAAAGCATTATCAAGGATATCGTTATCGCCCCGCCTGGGGAAACGGTCATACTCAAGCATGATACCCTGATCGTTATCGGCGACAAGAACGCCATATCCAAATTAAAATAAACTGCCATACCGCGGAAAAGGACTCTCTGGTGTAGCATATGCTGAATTTTTCACGGATAAAAATAAGAATACTAGTCCTCCTGTTCGCGCTGCTTTGCGCGGCGACACACCTTTCAAGCTATACCTTCACACGGGAAGCTGCGCTGCTCGATACGGATAAATTCCTGTTCGATGTGGGAGTTGCGGAGTATTATAAAGCCCAATCCGGGAGCGTCTTCGTCCTTCCGATCACGATACACCTGGGTCTGGCCAAAAGGGTGGAATTCATCGGAATATTCCCCTATATACAGCTGCGCCAGGAATTTACAGGTGAGCTCGATACCTTCGGTGATATCCTGCTTTACCTGAAATTTAAAATGAATAATTTTTATTATAATTTCCCCTTTTTAAATGTCCCGGCCTTCAACCAGTTCGATCTGGTGGTGATGTTCAACACGGCAACTGGTCCGTCCAGGGAGGAGATGGAGGAATTCTCTCCTTACAGCACCGGGCTGCCCGATTTCAGCCTTGGCTTTTTTTACGGCAAGATGATCTCCGATTTTTCCCTGGACCTGAACTTTATTTATACCTTTGCCGCGCATATCGGCGAGGAATACCTGCCTTTCAGCGATAGTATATGGAATTCAAGCAAGCAGAGTTATTTCTTCGATATCCATAAGGTGTTTGTCAAGTTCTTCTGGCCCAGCCGTTATCCCTGGGCCAAGAAAGAGGCGGCCAAATGGGAACGGTACCCGCATATCGACGATTATTTCCACCTGGACCTGGGATTCAATTATCTCGTGGAACCGGACTGGAGCCTTTTTTCGTATGATTTCTTCCTGGAATTGAACTGGCTCAGGTCCTGGAGTTCCGAGTCTATTTTCCAGGAGCGGCTTCTGCTGACACCCGGAGTGCAGGTGAATATTACGGAGAATTTTCTTGTTGTCGCCAGCGCGTCGTTCCTGGTCAAACCAAATACCATTTTCTTCAGGATCAATAAGGGATTCCTGTACCGGACCCCGAGGGATTTTTATTATGACCGGCTTTATTACATCGGTTTAAGGTTCTTACTGTAAGATCAAGGAGGGTTGTATGAGCACAGCTTTTAACAAGATCGATATGCTTGAAAAGAGGGTAAGCAAGGTCCTCGATATCATCAACGAACTGCAGGCCGAGAATGCCAGGCTGGTCGAGGAGAATAAGAAGCTGAAAGACTCCATGGCAGAGCATAAGGGCGAAACCCAGCGTACCGAGAAGGAATACAAGGCCATGAAAGCCAAATACGACGAGGTCATCTCAAGCCAGGATAAAGTGCAGGGCAAGATAGAGGATATGCTCGACAACCTGGATCAGATCGAGAAAAAGCTGAATTCCGGCGGAGAAGAAAAAGCCGCATCTCCTGAGAGCGAAAGCAGGGGAGACGCTGAGGCAGCCATGCCGGAAAAGGAAGAAGAAGTTACGGAATCCGAAGAGGTTGAGATCAATCCCTTTATCGATGAGACGCGGGAAAAGGATAAGGCAGAGGATGAGGAACCGCCGGAAGAGGAAGACCAGGAGGGCGGCGATGAGGAAAAATCACTTTTTTAGGGAGGGAGTATGAACGACAAGAATATTGTGAGAATAAAAATATTGGGTGCGGAATACATGCTGAAGACGGATGCCGAGGAAGAGTATGTCAAACAGATCGGCGAGGCCATCAATACGCGTCTGGCCGCTATCAGCCTGAAGAACCAGAGCCTGCCTGCCCTGAAGGTGGCAGTGCTGGGGCTGGTCGAGACCGTGGACGAACTTCTTAAGATGAAACAGCAGCTGAACGAAATGGAATCGGAGCTGGGGGATACGGCCTCGGTGCTGATCCAGCGGATCGAAGAGCAGCTCTCCCGGAATTATTCCATCGTGGAATGAGGGAAGACGGCCATTCAGGCACGAAGGCACGAAAGGGTGGGGAAATAACGAAAATTATACTAATATATCTATATAATTATTATTTTTATTATTAATTTTTTTATTATATTTTAATGGTTATTAATATAAATGCTTTTTTAAAATTAAATGGTTTGACATTAATTTTATAAAGGATATTATAAAAAATATAAATTTTTATCATGGATAGGTGCTTCAATGGGTATAGAAATTATACCAAAAAATATTAAAGACAAATTTGAAATATATGAATTTAAACATGCCTGTGCTGTTTTATCTTCTGATTTTCCAGTCGAATGGAGAGAGATTTTAACTGTATTATCTGAATTTGAATTAAAAAAGAAAGATATTCTCACACCCGGTGGAGGGAAATCCCCTATCGCTAAAAAAATTGATGAAAAATTTTATCAATTCGGATGGGTTGAAAAACAATTTGATACTTCGATTAAAGTTGATAAGGATGAATATAAGACACCAACACATGGTGTTGATTGTTTTAAAAATAAGATCGCGTTAGAAATTGAGTGGAACAATAAAGATCCTTTTTATGACCGGGATTTAAATAATTTTAGGCTATTATTTGATTTACGTGTTATTAGTGTTGGTGTTATTATTACAAGATCTGATGAGTTACAGGAAATTTTTGATAGTCTTGGCAAAGGTATGTCGTATGGCCCTTCAACCACTCATATGAGTAAATTACTATTTCGTATCAATGGTGGCGGGAGCGGCGGGTGTCCGGTTTTAATATTTGGTATTACAAAAAAACTTTATTCTGCAAAATAGGGAGGTATTATGTCCGCGAAAGAAGATTTTATAAAAAAGCTATTCGGAAAAAATTTTTCTACCATCCTGGCCGATCCGCCGTGGCAATTCCAAAACCGGACCGGAAAAATGGCTCCCGAACATAAAAGATTGAACCGTTATCCAACCATGACACTTAACCAGATTAAAGAGCTTCCTGTCTCTACTGTAGCTCATAATAGAGCTCATTTATATTTATGGGTACCCAATGCATTATTAGCTGATGGTTTAGAAGTCATGAAAGCCTGGGGCTTTACATATAAAACAAATATCATTTGGTACAAGGTCCGAAAAGACGGTGGTCCGGATTGCCGTGGCGTAGGTTTTTATTTTCGTAATGTTACAGAAATTTTATTATTTGGTGTTCGTGGTGAAAAGATTAGGACTTTAAAAGCTGGTCGTAAACAACCTAATATTATAATTTCCAGAAAGCGGGAACATAGTCGAAAACCAGACGAGCAGTATAAAATAATTGAATCTTGCAGTTGGGCTCCTTTTTTAGAACTTTTTGCACGAGGGAATAGACCAAAATGGACATGTTGGGGAAACCAGGCCGATGAATACACTCCAACTTGGTCGACTTATAAAAATCATTCACAAATTGTTGCGATTAAACCGGAGTTTAACGGTAATTTATTTGAACAGACGAATTAAATAGTTATAATCTAATATTTATATTTTTTGTAATTACCAAAATGGATTAGTAGTATTTTATTAATACTATTTAATATTGAATATCCGGGGGATTCGAGTGAAAAAAGTTCAATTAATATTATTATTTATTAGTTTAATAGTCTTTTTCTCTTTCACTAGTTATTCACAGGATGAAAATTTTAATTTTAAAAATTTCGATCCGGATGCGGTCATGAATACGAATAATCCGGATATTAACTCTGCTTTTAATTCAGTCGGCAAGACCAAGTACAAACCATATCAGAAAAAGCTCATGGAGCAGATCGATGGATTTAAGGCGCATGTAAAAAAGGTCGAAAGTTCAGATTTAAAAGATAATAAAGAGATTTATTCCAAAGGTTCGTTTAATAGTTTTTTTTTATCAGCCAAACAGGTTGAGATGTTTATTAATGTTTTGAATCAGGATGATCCTCTTGGACTCTTGAAAGGCGGAATGATGGAACAGCTTTTTTCCGCTTATTCAAAGACCCTGGATTCTTATGTTGAGATTGTCCGGCAGGAAAAGATCGGGCAATGCTATGGCCAGTTGATTAATCCATATAAAGCTAAAATGAGGGCATTACGGGACAAATATACACTACCTGCGCAAAAGATCAGAGATGACTTTGATAAATGGAATAGTACGGCAAAGCCATTTGACGATGTACCGGAATCAATATGTAAAAGTTCCCACGCACTCCATGATGCGGCCGGTAAAGAACATGTTAAGATAAACCAGGCGTACATGAAAGAATACGAGGAGTTTGCCAAAGAGTGCCTTCGGGAAGAGGAGAGAATACGGGATATGGCTTGTTCCACTGTGAATGAACTGGTTAAACAGGGGTATAGCGGATTGAAAATAAAGAATGGTGAGATTTCTCTGCTTGATGTGGCTGATCTGGAAATAGTTAGATCATTACCTGGTTATTATGACGAAAATCCTCAGATCAATATTATCACTGCTGTATCATGTAAAGGAGGTGTACCTGTTATCATTCCGGAATGGAATGTCCGGTTGAAACCGACCGACTTCCGCTGTAGGATAGGAGAGGGGAAGGATGATGATTGTTTTCCAGGTTTTTCAAAGGAAATGGGAAAAATGAATATAAGCGATGAGGGTTTAGATATACTTATGACAAATGAAGGTTTTGTTAATCATGCATATGATGATACAAAAGAAAAAGGTCTGAAGTCTATTGGTTATGGGCATCAATTGAATATTGAAGAGAGGGATATATATGATGTATCTGGAAAAAAGATTTCTAAAGAAGAAGGTTATGAATTTTTAAAAGGAGATATTAAACGATTTGAAAATGCTATAAATAAGCTTGTGACTGTACCTTTAAAACAAAATCAGTTTGATGCGTTAGTTGATTTAGTTTATAATATAGGAATTGGTGCATTTAAAGATTCCACAATATTAAAAGAATTAAAAAATAGTGATTGCCTAAAGGTGGGCGAAGCATATTTAATGTGGAATAAAGTAGATGGTAAAATAAATGAGGGATTAAATAAAAGACGATTTAAAGGTAAAGATCTATTTTTTCAATAATTAATAGGTGAATATAGAAGGAGATTATAATATAATGATAAGAAAAATAAAAATATTTCTGTTTATTATACTTTTTTTTATTACTAATAAAATATATTGTGATAATGCTATGGATCAGGAGAATGGCAAATATTATTTTGACGGTAATATTAATAATAAATATTCTATTAGTATGTGTTTGAATTTAGTAGATAAAAAACTCTCAGGAATTTATCAATATATGAATTATAAAAAAGATATTATAATACATGGGACATTAAATGATGATGGTGAAATTAAATTATTAGATATAAATAATGATCTATTTACTGGTCGCTTTATTTTGGATAAGAGAATAGAGGGAATATGGTCTAAGGCTGATCATAAAATATCTTATCCTTTTTATTTGACAGTTATTAAAAAAGAAAAATCGGATACATTAAGTATACAAAATAATATATATAACCAGAGTAATATTGTATTTCATCTTTGGGAAGGTTTAAGTTTTGAAAATGAAATTATTACTAATATAAAAAGGTCAGATATCCCGCGTTTGATTAAAAAAAAGGTATTATTATTTACAGGTGATTATGGGTTAGAATTAGTTAAAATAGATGATTTAAAAATAATTGTTTATACAATTGAGGAATATAGAAACGAAATTAATAATGGTGCTTATGCCTTAACAACTATTGGAATAAAGCAAGAAGAATATTTTAAGAAAATCAATCATATCTTTCTGCTGTTTGAAAATGCTCAACTTCCTAAAAAAAGTATAATAAAAGATATCAATATTGATAACTTGAATTTAATGCCTGTAAGCATAATTCCTAAAAGAAGCTCTATTACAGATGATCCAGCAATTAAAAAAATAGACTTAGAATTAGAGCAAGATAGTAATAAAGGAGCTACTTTATCTGAGTATTTAAAAAATAATAAAATAAAAATTATAAAAAAATCAAAAATAGGAATAAATTTTTTATATGGTAATTATTTTGATGTTTTTATTTCAGAGATTTCCAGGGGTGATTTTAATAATGATGGATTTGAAGATATATTAATTAATGAAAATATAAAAATGATTGATGGCACCCTTAACTGGAATGAAATGAAGATATTGTTATTAAAGTCACCGAATTCCAAATTTCAAATTTTGAAGATTAAATAAATTATTATTGTTTTCTAGGAATATTACCGAATTTTTATGTCATTTGTATTTTTCATTTTCATCATTAAAAATTTCATTTTACCGAAATAGAATATATGGAGAAAGAAATAGAACCCATCAGCGAGATCAAGGACCTGTTCGAGGCTGTTCACAGGAACATTGAAACCATCAGGAAGATCATCGAAAAACAGAAGAATAAGGATAATCCGGCTTAAATATAGCACACGCCGGTCTTTTGACAGGCCTGATCGACCAGCTTGTCCGAGATCCTGTTATGCTTTTTAAATAGCTTTTCCGTATCCACGTTTTTAATCTTTCCTTTATCAACCACCACCTGCCCGTTTACGATAGTATATTCCGTTGTCTGGGAATCCCCGGCATAGAGCACGCTGGATGATTTGCAGTGCAAAGCGCCGGCATAACCGATCTGGTTCAGGTTGAAAACAGCCAGGTCCGCTGCCTTGCCTTTTTCGATGGACCCGGCCTCGTCCCAGCCCAGGATATCCGCTCCGCCTCTTGTGGCCATTTTCAGAACATTCCGAGCTGGCATGGAATCCACGCCTGATTTGATCCTGTGGATGAGCATGGCTATTTTCATTTCAAGAAGGTAATTGGAGGAATCGTTGGAAGCGCTGCCGTCCACAGCCAGGCCGACCCTTACTTTATTTTCCAGCATCCTGGCCACAGGCGCGATACCCGAACCCAGCCTCAGGTTGGAAACAGGGCAGTGGGCTACGCCTGTCCCGGTCTCGGCCATGAGCCGGATCTCGCTATCGTTCAGATGAACACAATGGGCATACCAGAAATCCTTACCCAGCCAGCCGCAGCTCTTCATGTAATCAACGGGCCGCATGCCCACGGTCTTAAGGCAGAATCCATTTTCATCCTCTGTCTCGGCAATATGGGTATGGCATTTCACTCTGTATTTTTTCCCCAGCTCAGCGGTCTGTTTCAGGAGTTCCGTGGTTACCGAAAAAGGAGAGCAGGGCCCCAGTCCGATCCTGAGCATGGAAAATTTTTCCGTGTTATGGTACTTTTGGATGAGCCGTTCCGAATCTTTCAGGATCTCGTCCTCGGTCTGGACCACACCGTCCGGCGGCAGACCGCCTTTGGATTTCCCGCGCGACATGCTGCCGCGCGTGGGCATGAACCG
>JAQTRT010000076.1 GCA_028711675.1 bacterium
CTCAGGATGCTGCCTACGATTAAAATTAATAAAAATATAGGCATGGAAGGATTGGGATTACCCTTTTGAACCTTTTTTATTCTTCGTCACTTTAAAATAATTTCCTTCTTTCACCATTTTTTTCAGCAAAGAGCCGCCCTTGAAACAGGGGACCCACCGTTCTTCGACCATGACCATGGTACCAGTGCGCGGATTCCTGGCTTTTTTGGGTTTCCGTTTTTTAACAAAAAAAGTCCCGAAACCCCGTAATTCAACGCTCTCGCGTTTAATAAGGGCTTTCTTCAGGACCTCGATGAAGATATTGGTGATCCTGTTGATCTCCAGCTTGGAGATCTGTGGGAATTCTTCGGAAATGGTATCGATCAATTGTTCTCTGCGCATCGGGACTGTTCACTCCTTGGGTTGAGCTGACGATAACCGGTGGACCAGTTTCATGACCTTGGCTTTATGCCGGCTGACATTATTCTTATGAAGGATCTTGTTCTTTACGGCTTTGTCCATTTTGGAGATATATTTTCTGGAAAACTCAAGGGCTTTATTCTTATCCTTCTGATGGACCGCTTCCAGACAATTTTTATAATGGGTCTTGATCTCGTTCATCAGGGTTTTGTTGGCTGCTCTCCGTTTCTGGTTCTGTCTGCTGAGCTTTAACGCCTTTAAATTCACTTTAACTTTGGCCAATGTTCTTTCCTCCTATGATACGTGATAAAAAGGTTTGCCCGGAACCGGACAAACCTTAATCCGCATTTAATATACTGTTTATATATTTCGTGTCAACAGAAAAAGCGCTCTGTTCTTCATGCACCGGTCATGACAGACTTAACCCTGTCCTGCGATTACAGTACGGATATCTTCTTAATCATCTTTTCAGCCAGGATGACAGGGCCTCTTTCATCCGGATACAGCATGTTCACTTTCCTGAACTCGCGCATAGCTTCTTTATATTCTTCCAAATAATAATAAGAATAAGCCAGCTCATACTGGGCCCAGGCGCACTCGGATTTGGCATTAGGGAACAGGGATATCACTTTTCTGTATTCCTGAATGGCATCCTTATAATATTCTGCATTGAACAAGGCTCTTCCATATTCCAGCAGGTCCCTGACCGAGCACTCGGAGAGCTCCTTCTTGAGCATGGGCTTGTCCTTGGAACAGGATATTCCTGCCAGCAGCAGGAAGAGAAGGATATAAACGTTTTTTTTCATCATCGCATCACCTTAAAAATTTTATACAATATAATCGCTGTATATATGATGTCAACATTTATTTAAAGGGTCCGCAAAGCACGGCCGAGAAGATATTTTACCTGGTAAAAAGCTCTTTTTCTATGAGAGAACACAAGATATGGATGATCGTGATATGGGCCTCCTGAATATGGGGCGTAGCCTTGTCTTGAACAATGAGGCTGCAGTCAGCCCAGGCCTTCATCTCCCCCCCCTCTTTTCCGGTCAGGGCAATGGTCACCAGGCCCATTTCCTTGGCTTTTTTCATGGCTTCGATCACGCTGGAGGCATTACCGCTTGTGCTGATAGCGAACAGAATATCGCCCTTCCGGCCCAGGGCTTCTACCTGCCGGCTGAACACCGTATCATAGGAGTAATCGTTGGACCAGGCCGTCAGGATGGACGTGTTCACGGTCAGGGCTATGGCAGGAAGGGGTTTTCTCTCCATTTCAAAACGGCCCACCAGTTCCGCCACAAAATGCTGGGAATCCGCGGCTGACCCGCCGTTCCCGCATACCAGTAATTGACGGCCATCCCGGAACGCCCGGATGATAAGAGCGGCACTCTCCGCGATCTCCTTTTTCAGGGATGCCTTCAGTTTTTCCTTCACTTCGATGCTTTCCTGGATCAATTTAACGATTTCATTTTCATAATTCACAAAGCCACCCCTTGTTTTTATTCATCCCTGGAAACCGCATATTCGATCCCGATGTTCACAGGATTGAACTTGGTGATCACATTGTACCAATCCACTATGGAGATCTTGATCTCATGTATCTTTTCCAGGGCTGGTTTTTTAATGTTAAAAGCGAGAGGATCACTCGGTTTTTTCCTGATGATCTTGAAGAACCAGAATTTATCATTATACTCGCCGATCAGGACCAGCTTGTTCTTATCTGTTTCCTTGTTGTACCGGATATCCAGGTCAAAATGGAAAAATATCTTTTCCGAGATGATGCTGTAATTGGCCGGCGTGATACTGTTCCATTTGAACGCGAAGAGCTGTTTTTCGTCCACGGTCATATCTTCCGTAAACTCATCCGGTTCCCTGCTTTTAATCTCGATCTTCATAAATGATGACTTGTAATTTAATCAATTTTATTTAATTAGTCAAATTATTTTATAAGACGCCTTCTTTCCTTGACAAGTAAATAAACTATAATATCTTGTTCTCACAGGGAGTCCCGTATGAAAAAAATATTATTCCTCATGATCCTCATCAGCCTGGCCGTTCCTTCTTCCGCACAGCCTGGTCCGGAGGAATTCGGCCCTTTTCATACCACTCTTGTAAAAAAAGAGGTCCATGCCTTAAAAGACGACGTTCTTATCCCTTCGACCTCCTCCTGGGTCTTGAACCGCTTCGTCCGGGTCTTCCAGGTCTGCCTCTCCCCCCAGGACGGCCCGAACTGCAGCTACAGCCCCACCTGTTCCCAGTACAGCTATCTGTCCATTAACCGGTACGGCCTGCTGCTCGGTACGATCATGACAGCGGACCGTTATCTCCGGTGCAATCCTTTCGGTGCATGGGGCCCAGACCTGCCGGAGGAGAACTATATCTTTCACTCCCATGAATAAAACAGGCATCATCATCATGCTCTTTTTCTTTGCGCTGGCTCCCCTGTCCGGAGAGAGGAACGATCCGCTTCCCCCGGCCGAATCATCCATGTCCTACGGTCTTCATTTAATGAACAACGGTGATTATTACAGGGCCATCACGGAATTCAAACGTTATATTTTCTTCGGAGCTTCTTCCGGGAAAAAGGAAGAGGCGGAATACAACATAGGAGCATGCTACCTGAAAGGCGGTGAATTCCGGAACGCCCGGAACAGCTTCCAGAGGATCAGGATGACCTCCCGGCACAGCCGGTCCGATGCCGCTATCCTGGGGATCGCTGACTCTGTCTTCCTGGAACAGGCTGTGGGCCTGAAACCCATCCGGGCGTATTACGACCGGGAAGACACGTATTTTTCACCGGAGCATTATCTGGATTATCTGAATGAAGCCGTTACACCCGACCGGGACTCCGCTTTTCTGAAATTAAGCATTATCAACACGCTCAATTTCCAGAAAGAGAAAGCCCTTTACTTCCTGGACCGGGCTTCTTCTGCGGGCCGGGCAGAGGGGAACACAGGCCTTATCCAGCTGAAACAAAAGATCAGTAAAATGGACCTGATCCCCGAAAGATCCGAAACAGCCGCTGTTCTCCTCTCGATCATCATCCCGGGTGCCGGCCAGGTCTACGCAGGCGATGTTCAAGAAGGCCTTCTGGCCCTGGGCGTCAATTCCGTGTTCATTTACGCCACTTACTGCGTGTATACCCGTTACAGCAAGCTCCTGGGGATCTTCCTCGGATTCAACGAGATAAAGTTCTACATGGGGAATATCAGCAATGCCATGGAAGCTGTCTACCGTTTCAATATGAACCGGAGATATGAGTTCAGGCAGGAGATCCTGAAAATTTCTTTTTAATCCTCATGAAATAAATTTGACATTTTTTTTCATTTTAATAAAATAATAAACAGCAGGAATCAAGACCGTAAAAGAAAAAAACATGAGAAAGAAGCAGACACCCTATGCCTCCCTTTTTCTTATTTTACTCTTTCCCTTATACCTGAACGGCCAGGCCCCGACCACACAAGAAGTCTCCGATATCGTGAAGCAGTTCCTCTCCACCATCCAGTCCAACTCCGTAAAGCAGGACAAGGCCGCTGAGATTAAAAAGGTACTGCATGAAGAGGTCCTTCTTACGACCTTGACAAAAAACGAAATCAGCCTGCTCGGTCAGGGGATGCTGAACAACGAAATATCCATTGCTGCTTTTATCAAAAAAATAACCGGCCATAATATCAACCAGTTCCTTCTGTCCAGCTGGGTCTTACGGAAATACACCCTGGAGAAGAATATCCAGGAAGACGTGATCAAAGGCCTAAAAAATGAAAAAGACCAGACCATTTATTATATCAAGGCCAACCTGGAGACCAGAACGGAATCCCATCCTGTCAAGAATAAAAAATGCGAGATCGACGTTGTCCGGGACAGGGACGGCCGGCTCAAGATCATCGGATTCATCCTATAAACTTAAACAGGAGCATATTCTATGGAAAAAACGAAATTCAGACGCAGAACGTACATTGTGGATAAAAAGCTGCAGTTCCGTTTCATCGGTAATATTTATATCATCATGCTCATCCTTTTCATCGCCCTGGGCGCTCTTCTTATCTTTTCCTCGTCCCATGAAGTGGCAGGAAGCATATACACCAAGCTGAACAAGATCAAGAACACCAACGAGATATTCCTCAACCTGGTTGTCAAGTTCTCCTTCCTCATCCTTTTGATCGGTTTTATCCTCATCTCGGTTAAATTCGTCCTTTTCTCACACAGGATCGTAGGCCCCATCTACCGTTTCAAGCAAAGCCTGATGAAACTGGGGGGAGGAGACCTGACATTAAAGATGAATTTCCGGGAAAAGGATGAGTTGAAAGACCTTGCTGAGCTCTTCACCGGCACCATTGCCCAGCTCAATAAAAAAATGAAAGCCGTGAAAAAAGAGTCGAAGTCGATCGAAAGCCTGGCCCGGAAAAAAAGCCTCTCCGGAACGGATATGAAAAAGTTCAAAGAGAACAGCGGGCTGATGAAGAAAGCCATGGAAGGTTTTAAGGTCTGAACTTCATTCCAATATAAAAAGAGCCCCGTATTTCGGCTTGAGGCTTACGGTGAACTCCCCGGAGTTCCCTGTATAACTCTTATCATTCAAAATATCCCTTATCTTCCTGCCCCTGATCGGCAATTTAATCTCCTGGCTCATCACGGAATTATTAAGTATGACGTATAGGATCTGATCCCCGTGTTTCCTGATAAAACTGAATATATCCTTCTTATCATCGAGTAAAAAAGGGGAATAGGTCCCTTCACGGAGGGCCTTGAACCGGTTCCGGAGGCCTGCCATTTTCCTGGTATGCACCAGAATATCCTCCCTGAAGGCGGACAGATCGATATCCTTCCAGATCATGGGCATGCGGTTATTGGGATCATCAGCTCCCCACAAGCCTGCCTCATCCCCGTAATAGATCATAGGGCTGCCGGGGAAGGTGAATTGAAAGACCTGGATGAGCTTGAAGATCTGGACCTCTTTCTCACCCGGCTTTTCACTATCATACGGATCGTTCTCCTGCAGCCTGTTCCTGGAATCGAAATCCCGGTCCGGATTCCTGATCCCGGAAAGGATCCTGTCCGTATCATGGCTGTCCAGCAGGTTCTGGAGTACAAGGTTCACCTGCATGGGATAGGACTGCAGCAGGTCCTGAAGCCCCTGGTCCAGTTTGGAAGGCGAGATCTTGTATTCCGGCCTGGCGTGGATAAAAAACCGGTAAAGCAGTTTCGTGAATTCATAATTCATGACCGAATCAAATTCATCCCCCTTGAGCCAGGACTTTGCGTTCTCCCAGATCTCACCCGTGATAAAGGCATCCTTATTGATACCCTTGACCAGGATCCTCCATTTTCTCCAGAAAGCAGACTGGACCTCATTGGGGACATCCAGCCTCCAGCCGTCGATCCCGTCCGAGGGATCCCCGTCCTGGTTCGGGTCCATCCACCTCCGCGTGATATGGAAGATGTGTTCGGCAATGCCCTGGTTCAATCCATTCCCGTCTTCCCGGTAAACAGGCAGGCCTCCGAACCCGGCCCATCCCTCATACTGGAACGGTTCCCAGCCCGTGATGACATACCAGTCCTTATAGACCGAACCTTGTTTCCTGGTACGGATATCCTGGAATGCCCAAAACCGGTCGCCGGAATGATTGAAGACACCGTCCAGGATGACCCGGAGCCCCATTCCATGAGCTTTCCGGATAAAATCCAGGAACAACCGGTCGGTGCGTGTCCATTTCCAGGTCGCGGGATCCTCTGTCTCCCGGCTTTCGTTTTGAACGCTGTCCTCTTTAAAACCGAAATGATCATCAATATGTCTGTAATCCATGGTATCATACTTATGATAAGGGGGGACCGGAAGACCGGATTAAGGTAAATAGCGCCTACACCCAGATCTTTTAAATACTCCAGCCTGCCCATCAGACCCTGGATATCTCCGCCGAAGAAGCGGTTCCACACGCCATCCCCGCTGTAAAAACCGTACCGCTTATCCTGAAACCTGGTCTCATCCCATTTTTCACAACCGTATCTTTTAAACCAGTCCCAGTTCCAGGGCAGGGTGCAGTCCGGATCGTTCTTCTCATCACCGTTCCGGAAACGGTCCAGCATGATCTGGTACCAGACCACGCCTTTGGCCCATTCAGGGGTCGGGAACTTGACTTGCAGTGCGTTCTTAATAAAGAATTTCTCTCCGGGTTCCGCGGACTGTATCATGTCATCCGCATAATAGACCTTTTTCCCTTTCTTTTCAATAAGGAAACAGTACTTGAGCTCTTTCAGGGGGTTTTGACATGAAAAGACCGTGCTGTAATAATCAAAACCGTATTTCGTTATCTTATCCGGGAGCAGCAGGCTCTTTTTCTTCCCATCCAGATAGATGAGGGTTACCCGGTCCGCATCATCAGCCAGGGTTCTCATCCGGACCTCGATCCTCTGTACACCAGCCATGTTAAAATACCGCTGGTCAGCAGGATTATGTTCAAGAGCCTCGGTATTGATGGCCTCCTGACGGACCGCGCCGAATTCCGAACTTTTATCCCCCACACAGATACCGGAATTATACCCTCCGAAATTATCCTGTTGTTTCAGGGTAGGATCGGACTGGACGTCAAAGACCCACTCTTTGCCGTTCAGGACAAACTTGTAATGATACAGGCCTTCCTCCAGCGGAAGATAAAGGGAATAATTCCCTCTGTCCGTTGAGTTCAGGGGATGGCTTTCAGCGTTCCAGTTGTTGAAGCTTCCGGCAACCGAGACGGAACTGATCCCTTTCTCCTGATAACCCGGATAATCCGCCGTCCGAAAAAAGAAATAAGCATACGTCCTGCTCTCCAGATCGAAATCATTCGATTTTTCATTATAGGTAAAAAGATAATATTTGCCTTTCGCGAGCTTCCGGCTGATATCGTCTTCGACAGAAGTCCGGTCAAGCAGGACTTTAAATTTATGCGTGCCGGAGCGGCTGGCGGAAAAGATATGTTCGTATAAACCCCGGCCTTTGAAGGCCAGCTGGTTGGTCGTCCGGTTATCCATGACCAGCCTGTACCGGTTGATCACTTCCAAGCTGATCCTGTAAGGCTCGCTTCTTTGGCCGTCATCCACAGAGAGGAAGAACTCGTACACACCGGGCCGGATAAGCCGGAAAACAGGCCTGGTCTTGTTATCAAACTGGCAGCTGCAGACCTTATACGGATTGGTTTCAGCCTGATGCCATATATATTTAACATTAGTCCTTTTTTCTCGGACCAGGCTGGCCGATGCATTCAGGACGATCTCTTCATTGACAAAATAATTTTGCCGGTACTGGACCACAGGGACCGGGCCCAGGGGCACAGTCTTCCTGACGGTATATTGTCTTTTATCCGTATCCAGGTGGATGAGATAATACCCCGGTTCACTGATCCACAGCTTGATGTCGCTTCCGTTCTGTTCCAGCTCCCCTTCTTTTTTCGAAAGGCCGTAATTAATATCCCAGGACTTGTTCATGTTGAATTTAAAACTGTAATGACCGGGATAAAAGACTCTGGTGATCTCATAGCGGCCGTTCCCTTTATCATCCATCATATATCCGGAAGCGGATGGATTCCAGTTATTGAAAGAACCTGTGAGATGGACCGAAGTAAAAGGCCGGCCTGCGGCCGTAAAATTCTGCAGAAAGAACAGGAATAAAATAAAAATAATTCTCTTCATAACTGGATCTGTCTGGAAGAAAAACAATAAAGATTCAACGGTTCCGATGTTCCGGTAAAAAAGTTCAGCCTTTAAGACCGCTGAGCACGATACCTTTCACGAAGTACCGCTGGTTAAAAATATACACCATAAGGACAGGGATCAGCACGATCACGGTCGCAGCCATGAGCAGGGTCCAGTTCGTCGTGTAAAGTCCCTGGAAAGCCGCCAAACCTACAGGCAGTGTTTTCATTTCCATGGAATTGGTCACGATCAATGGCCACATAAAATCATTCCAGGAACCCATAAAGACAAAAGTGGTCAGGGTAGCCAGAGCTGGCTTTGATAACGGCAGGATAATCTTAAGATAAATGGTGAATTTGGACGCGCCGTCGATAAAAGCGGATTCCTCCAGGTCTTTGGGAATACCCAGGAAGAACTGCCTGAGCATAAAGGTCCCGTAAGCAGAGAACATGCCGGGCAGGATCAAAGCCTGGTAAGTATCAATCCACCCCATCAGTTTCAGGAGAATAAAGACCGGGATCATGGTTACGGTACCCGGGATCATCATGGTCCCCAAATATCCTAAAAAGATCTGGTCCCTTAATTTAAAGTTCAGCCTGGCAAACGCATAAGCAGCCAGGGAGGATGTGAACACCTGCCCGAACGTGATACACAGGCCCACGATGATGCTGTTGAGGAAAAAACGGCCGAACGGCACGGCGTTCCATGCTTCAATATAATTCCGCCAGAGGAATTTTATCTTCTTGAACTCTTTCAGTTCATTGGCCGGTACCTTGATGACCTCTTCAATCACCTTTCCGTCCCGGTAGATCATGACATCCGCGTCATTCTTAAAGACCTTGATCTTGATCACTTTCTCTTCCTTGCCGTTGACCATCACCTTATACAGACCGTATTCCGTATCCTGGTAGGTGACGGTGATGTGGGAGGCCGGGATCCATTCCGGAGGATAAGTAAAGACAGCGCCGGGCTCTTTAAGCGATGTGGAGAGCATCCAGATAAAAGGAGCGATCATAAGCACACTGCCCAGGACCAGAATCAGCAGGATCAGTACCTTCTCTTGTAAAAAACGGTTGAACTTATGTTTCCGGGAAAGGCTTTTATCCAGATAATCCATACCTTAATCCTCCGACAAAATTTATCTATCCGACCGAATATTCCACTTTCTGTCCCGCGTATTTCCACTGCAGCAGGGTAGCGATAAAAATGATGATGAACAGGAACCAGGCTATGGACGAAGCATAGCCCATCTTGAACCATTGGAACGCGTTGTTGTATATATAATAAACGATGGTGGTCGTAGAGCCGGCCGGACCTCCGCCTGTCATCACGTAGATCTCGCCGAAGGTCTGGAAACCGCCGATGATACCCATGATGACGATAAAAAAGTTTGTGGGTCCCAGCATAGGCAGGGTGATGTGCCAGAACCTCTGCCAGGCACTGGCTCCGTCAATGGAAGCCGCCTCATAAAGCTGCTGGGGGATACCCTGAAGCGCGGCCAGGTACAGGAGCATGTTATAACCAGCCCCCTTCCAGACCCACATGATCATGATAGCCGGCTTGGCCCAGATCTTGCTGGAGAGCCACTGGGGCGGATTGATGATCCCGATCCAGCGGAGAAAACTGTTCAGCAGGCCGAAATCAGGGTTATAAATCCACCGCCATAACAAAGCTACGGCGATCATGGAAGAGACCACGGGTAAAAAATACACTGTCCGGAAAATAACAATGCCTTTTAATTTATTGTTCATCAGCAGGGCCAGGATCAGGGAAACAGCCATGCCTACCGGGATGCCCAGCATAAAGTAAATCGTATTCGAGAAATATTTCCAGAAAAGTTTATCCTGAAGCAGGGTCCAGAAATTAGCGAAGCCCACGAACTTGGGTGCTGTCAATATATCCCATTCCGCGAAAGCCAGGACTAAAGAGGCCAGGACCGGCAGCAGGGTGAAGGTAAGAAAACCCAGAATATTCGGACCGAGAAAAGCATAAGCAGTCAGATTGTCTTTAAGGAATTGCATTTTATACAGTTTGGATCTTGTCTGGACCAATTTTATAACTGCCATATCACAATGACCTCCTGACTGATCTATAGAATCAATAGTATAAAATTAATTTCCATTGGCAAGCACTTTCTGAAAGAAAGTAGCACCGTACCTTCAGGTGTGGTGATTGCCATAAGCGGCATGTAATCGGCGCACCTAAAGGTACGCCGCTACGACCTGCCGCTACAGCTTTAATGCCTTTTTAACCTTTTCTCAGTGCCTTAGTCACAAAATCCGTATCCATTTCAGTAATTTTCGGCCAACAGTTCAAAATAAGCCTGGGGATGGAGACAGGCGGGACACTTTTCCGGCGCTTCCTTCCCTTCATGGATATGTCCGCAGTTGCGGCATTTCCACTTTATCACATTCCCTTTCCTGAAGACCGTTTTTTTTTCCACATTTTCCAGTAATTTCCGGTATCTTTTCTCATGGGCTTCTTCAACTTTTGAGATGTTCCTGAAGAGCTGGGCGATCTCGGGGAAACCTTCCTTATCCGCTGTCTCCGCAGCTTCCTTGTACAACTTGGTCCACTCCAGGTTTTCGCCCTCTGCAGCGGCCTTCAGGTTCTTGGCCGTATCCCCGATCACGCCGGCAGGATAAGAGGCCTGGATCTCCACCTCGCCGCCTTCCAGGTATTTAAAGAACCGCTTGGCATGCTCCTTCTCATTATCCGCTGTTTCCAGAAAAATAGCGGAGATCTGTTCATAGCCGTCTTTCTTGGCTGCTGAGGAAAAATAAGAATAACGGTTCCTGGCCTGGGATTCACCGGCAAAGGATGCCAGCAGATTTTTTTCGGTCTTTGTTCCTTTCACGCTTTTCATATTGATTCTCCTTTTTTATGATTTCCACAATCCGTGCAGGTTGCAGTATTCCCTGGCTGTGACCTTCTCAGCCGTAACGCAGAATTCCGCTTCCGCTGCCTGGCCCGGTTTCAGGAACTTCCGGTATACCGTACCGTCGGCGGCGAGTTCGATCCATTCGATATAATGCTTCGCTTCCATAGGATGAGCCACGCTCCCGACCTTGACCTTGAAACCATTGCCTGTCTTTTCGATCACAGGGACATGCTTCTCTTTGGCGCCGTCTGATGTATTCTCGATCTGCAGTTTCATGGGCTGGCCGCAGCAGACAAGATGCCCTGCCCCTTCATGCATCACTTCCACGATATTACCGCATATCTCGCATTTGTAGACCTGCAATTTCGCTGTCATGCTTTACCTCCGTTGATTTAAATTTTCTTTTTAACCTCTATCAGTTTCACAAAATGTTTTCTTTCTTCATGGATGACCTCATCGATCACCGGATGCTCTTTCACC
>JAQTRT010000077.1 GCA_028711675.1 bacterium
AATCGGAAAAAATGACGAAAAGAGGGCCCAGGATAAAACTGTACTGGAATATCTTCTTGAAATCATTACCCACCATCAGGCGGACCAGGTGCGGGACGATCAGGCCCACAAAACCGATGATGCCGCATACTGAGGTCAAGACCGCCATCATCAGGGTAGAGACGAAGAAAAGGGAATAGGTATTCCTCTTCAGATTGATCCCCTTGCTTACGAGAAAATCCCGGGATATGCTGAGCAGGTTGATGCTCCTGTAATGGAACAGGATAAAAACGCTTCCGGCCAGGATAAGGATCATGAGGACGATCACCACCGGGAAATCCATGACAGGCAGGGTGCCGAAAAGCCAGAGCAGGACGTTCTGCATCCTCCCGAAAGCAAAAGTAATAAGGATGAATTCCAGGGCGAACAGGAAAGTATTCACGATTACGCCGGTCAGCAGGAGGTACATCAGGTTCAGGTTCTTCCGGTATTGGCTTATCCAGATAATGAAAACAACGGTCAGGAGCCCGGAAACAAGGGAGAGAAGGATGAGCAGGTACGGACCCAGGACAGGCACTTTCTCCAGGGAGAAAAAGAAACCCACGACCGTACCGAACGCGCACCCTGAAGAAACTCCCAGGACATAAGGCTCAGCCAGGGGGTTCCTGAAGATGCCCTGGAACAGACCGCCCACCATGCTTAAACCAAGGCCCATGAACAGGGCCAGGAAGAGCCGCGGCAGTCTCAGGTTGATAAAGACGAACGGGCTGTAGATGAACGCTTTCTTCTCAAAATCGAAATAAAGGTAAAAAAAGACAAGCCCTGCAAAGAGAATGAGGAAAAGGATGAAATAAACTTTCTTCATTGTTTCTTCTTCCCGCGGCTCAGAATGGAATTCAACTCCTTGATCCCGTCCAGGACACGGGGGCCTGCGCGCAGTATAAGGTCAGGATCGATATTCCGGATGATACGGACATTCTTGTGTTTTCTGAACACGACCTTAAGACGGTCCCGGATGTCCAGGTCCCGGTCCAGAACAAGGATATAATCCGGTTTATTTTTAATGATGAACTCTTCATCCAGGGTAAAATATCCCTGGCCTGCATTTTTAAGAAGGTTCTTTCCGCCGGCTTGTTCGATCACCTCGTTCACGATAGTGCGGTCACCTGCCACCATCATGGGATTGTCCCAGAGAAGCGGGAGTATGGTCCGCTTTTCTCCTGTCTTATTCAGTTTAAGGCCTTCCATCTGCCTGATCCACTCCCCTGCTTCCTTTTCTTTCCGGAAGATCCTGCCGAAGAGCCTGAAATAATATTTAAGCTCGGAAAGGTCCTTGATGAAGGCTACCAGGAATTTATAATTCAACTTATTCAAAGCCGAGACCAGGCTGGCTTGCGTGAGGTCGGTGAGTATGATCAGGTCCGGCTGGGCTTTAATGATCTTCTCCAGATCCGGGTTCCTGAAATCACCCACCTTGGCCAGGCTCCGGGCCTGGGCCGGATAATCGCACTGAACGATATTGGCCTTGATGCTCTCCCCTGCTCCCAGGGCAAAAAGAATTTCCTGCACTTCCGGGGATGTAACCACGACACGCCGGGGCACGGAAGGGAGGAACACTTTATTCTTGCTGGAATCAATGAAGACGCGTTCAGCGTACTCAGACCATGAACAGAACGGCATCAGGAAAAAAAGAAAAAAAAATAATCTTTTCATCAAAACTCGATCCCTTTCCGGGCCTTCACTCCTTTGTTAAAATAATGTTTGATCTTCTCCATTTTTGTGACCAGGTCCGCCTGAGCCTTTATCCGCGGATTGAGATAATGCCCGGTGAGGATGATCTCCGTCTGCGAGGCTGCGTTCCGCAGGCCGCTGACAAGTTCTTCGGTCCGGATGATCCCCGGCTTCACGAGGTCCAGGATTTCATCCAGCACGATCATCCGGTACGGTCTTTCCAGGAACCGGGGCAGGGAAAAAAAAAGGTCACGCTGGCTCTGAAAGACCTTTTTTCTGGTCTCGCGGCTGAGATGACCGATGGAGAGAGGACAGGGAAAGGAGGAATGGACGATCCTGATCAGTTTCCATTTTTTCAGAAGCCGGTCCTCGCCGCTGGTATTGGGCCTTTTCAGGAACTTGATCATGAGGACCGGGAAGCCGTAAGAAGCGAACCGGACAGCCTGGCCGATAGCGGCCGTTGTCTTTCCTTTGCCGTTCCCGAAATATATCTGTATCATTGCTCTTTTCAGCCTATGCAAAAAAATCTTTTTTAATCTTCTTACGGAAGATATTTACCTGTTTCTGGAGTTCGTCCACATCTTCCACCACGATCTTGCCTTCCATGAGCTTGTAATTAGGGTCCTCGAAAAGACGGCGGATATGACTGTATCCCTTTTCCCGGTCAAAACCGGCCATGGTCAGGAGCTCGTCCACGCCAAAATCGAACTTGTACTCTTTCCGGGGTTCAACAGTAACCCTTAACTTTTGGATCTGGATCAGAAGATGATCGACGAGCCGGCCGTATTCGTCCGGCATGGCCAGGTTCTCCAGCTGGCGGTAAGCCACCCATATCCGTTCGCTCAGGAGCTGGATGATCTTCAACGTGATCTCCGGCCTGTTCTGCACCATGAGCTGAAAATTCTGCTTATTGATCACCATGACCTTCACATCGCCGAAGGCAATGGCATTGGCGCTGCGCGGTTTATTCTCGATGAGGGCCATCTCGCCCACGATGTCCCCGGGGTTCAGTACAGCCAGCAGGACCTCCTGTTCCCCCAGGACCTTGGTAATCTTGATCTTGCCGCTCTGTACGATAAAGACATCTTCGCCCGGCTCGTTCTCGCAGAATAAAATAGCCTTGTCCAGGTATTTCCTCATGAGGGGGGATTCCTGAATATAGCTCCTCTCTTCCTTGACCAGGCCGTCCAGTTTGGAGAGATACTCGCTGGCCTTGGCCAGGTTTTCCGAAACAGGACAGTGCTGGATGAATTTCTTAAAAGCATACCGGGACTGGAGGAATTCTCGGTTGGAGTAATAGTACATGGCGATATTAAAGAGTTCTTCGGGATTGGAGGAAGAAGGCTTCTTAAGCGAGATGCGCGCGATGGCTTCGTCAAAGTTCCTCAGCCGTGTGCTGTATAATTTCAATATCTTCAGGGCTACGGTCTTATTGTTCTTGATAAGATCGACGAAGTTATCGTATTCCACCGAGATGAGGGAAAGAGTGGTCATGGCCTTGATGGTCTCCAGCCGCGGCCTTTTGCTCATGCAGGCCACCACGCCGAAATAATCACCGGTCTTCAGGACATTATCCTGCGGATTATCCGATATCTCTACATCCCTGAGGATCCTGGCTTCGCCTTCTTTGATGATAAAAAAATTATTCACACTGGTGGCGCCTTCCACAAAAACGAGGGAATTGGGATTATACCGGAACACCTTTAATTTCAGGTCAGCCATAAATTTCTCCTTGGACAAGATAATTATTATTAAAAATAAATCAAATTATATATTTTTTAACCCTGTCCCGTTCCTGCCGCAAAGGCCTGGCCAGATTCCGGCTCAGAGCCACCTTACCGAACGGAAGGTATTTCCCGTCCATCCCGGAATGTGCGTCAGACCCGCCGGTCATGATAAGACCGAATTTCCGGGCCGTGGCCATGAATTTCCTGGTGAAAGGCCTGGAATGGTACGTGTGAAAAACCTCCAGTCCCCTCAGACCGTACTCCATCATTTTTTTTACAATGGCCTCATAATTAAAATAATAATACGGATGGGCAAAAACAGGCACGCCGCCCGACTGTAAAATAAGCCGGATCAGCTCCCGGGGATGGATCAGGAATTTGGGCACATACGCCGGCATGCCGGGGAGCAGGTATTTTTTAAACGCAGCCTGTACTTCCGTTTCATAACCGTGCGCCACGATCTCACGGGCAATATGGGGCCTGCCCAGGGATTCCGACTGGTATTTCTCCACCAGTTTATTAAAATTGATCCTCACCTTTACCTTGTTCAGTTTCCGGACCATTTCCCGGGCCCTTTCAAACCGGGCACGGATGAACTTCTCCAGGTATTCCCGGAAAGTCCTGTTATCCGGCTCGATGAAATAAGCCAGGATATGTATCTCGATATTATGGGAATAAGCTGTCAACTCGCAGCCCGGTATGATCTCAATACCGTATTTTTCCGCCTCTGCCCGCGCGCGGTTAACCCCGTTCAGCGTGTCATGGTCCGTCAAACCTATGACCTTGAATTTCAGATGAAAAGCCTGCCGGACAAGCTCCTCCGGCGTGAGCATCCCGTCTGAGACCGTCGTATGCGTATGAAGGTCCAGATACCGCGGCTCTTTTTGCTTTTTGATTCTGTCAATGATTCTGTGAGGACGCATGCCTGCTCTTCAACACTTTTAGATTATAATGCGCTTCCGTCAGACGGGGATCGAACTTCAGGGCTTTCTCGCACATGGACTCGGAAAGGCTGTACTTCCCCTGGTAAAAATAAATATTAGCTATGGAGAGACTGGCCAGGGCTTTCAACGGATCATCCGTATTCAGGCGCAAAACCTGGTGAAAAAGATCGAGTGCCCGGTCATACTCTTTTTTCTCCATATACAGGAGGCCGTAATTGTAGTTCACCAGCCCGTCGCGGGGATTGATCATATAAGCCCGGCCGGCATAATCCAAAGCGCGGTTCGGATCGTTCATCCTGCCGTACAGGATAGCCAGATTCAGATTGATCTTGTACAGATAGGATTTTTCGGGTTTCAGGTCAAGCAGGAGCTTATAGTAATGTTCGGTTTTTTCCAGCTGGCGTTTCCTGAAATAAAGATTGGCCAGCTCAAAATACGGCATGAGCTCCCGCGGGAACCGTTCGATGATCTTCTCATATTCCAGCACAGCCTCGTCCATCTTCCCGGCCTGTGTCATGATCCTGGCCTTCAGCAGGTAATTCTTCAGGTCATCGGGATTGATCTTCATGATATCATTGATGTACCGCAGCGCTCCTTCCTGATCGTTGTTCTTCAGATAGATCAGGCTGATGTTGTAATAGATATTAGGGTCCGACCGGTCGATCTCCAGGGCTTTGTTGTAATAAGCCAGGCTGTTCATATAATCCTTTGATTCATAATAAATATTCCCGAGGTTCATACAGGCGATCTTGGCCTCATCCGGAGTGGGCGACACCTCGATGCTCTTCTTATAAGATAAAACAGCGTTGGCATTGTCACCGGCCCGGTAATAGATCTCAGCCATCATCAGGAAGGTCTCGGCTTCGGCCTTTGTGCTCTGGACCAGGTACTGATAGTACATGAGGGCTTTCTCATTCTCGCCGAAACGGAAATACAGTTCAGCCAGGTTCTTCATGGTCATGGTATTCTTGCTGTTCAGTTCATGGGCCTTGATGAAGCTCTCCAGGGACTCCTTATATTTTCCCATCAGTTTATAAAGAAGCCCGAGTTTATGGTACAGGTCATAATCCTCCCTGAACCGGGAGGCCTTGGTAAAATAAAACAAAGCTTTCTCGTAATTGCCCTTGGCAGCGTAATAAACGCCCAGACTCTTGGCTGCCTCGCCCCTGATCTTTTCGGAGATATTATCCGCATCGATCATCTGTTCCAGATAGCGGGTAGCTTCATCGGTCTTCCTTTTTTTCAAGAGGCAGATGGCGATATTATATTTTATCTCGCTGTTCTCCGGGTGCAGGGCTTCCGCCTTCCTGTAACAGGCCAGGCTGCTGTCTATATCTTTTTGATAATAATACAGAGAAGCCAGGCTCAGATAGCTCCGCACGAACCTGCGGTCGTACTTGACTGCCAGAAGAAAGGACTCGACCGCTTTACCATACTCTTTCTTATGTTTATAAACAATGCCCTGGTTATGATAAATGATATTATCCCGTTTATCCGTCAAGCGCGCCTGGGCCAGGTAATTAAGGGCCAGTTCGTACTGGGAAAGGTCATCAAAGATATTGGCCAGATTAACGAGCGCGGCTTTCCTGTCCAGGCCGGGGATGTTCTGCTGGAGAGCGGAGTTGAAAAGGAATTTAGCCTTTTCCAGATACCCTGTTTCATAGGCTTCAATGGCCTCCCGGACAGCCGGGGTCTTTATTTTATCCGATTGATACAGGATCTTGTTATAGGAGAGTATGACATAAGCCTTGTCCGTGCCTGTTCTCCGGCCCGGACGGGAACTACGGATGAAATACACGGCAAGGAAAAGCACAAGCAGGATTCCCAGAAAGGCCAGAAGATAAAGACGGTATTTCCTGATATAATAAACGATCTTGCGCGGAAAACCGGCCTTTTCCAGCAGTTCAAAATCATTCTTTTTTAATTTCTTTGTTTTTAATTCCATCCAGAATTCCATTGATGAATTGATATGATTTTTCCGTACTATACAGCTTCGAGATCTCGATAGCTTCGTCGATCACGACCTTTTCGGGTATATCCTTCCTGTGCAGGAGGCTGTAAATGGAAAATCTTAAAATGGCCTTATCGACAGGCGAGATCCTGTCCGATGACCAGTGAAGGGAATATTTCTGGATCAGCTCATCGATCCCGGAAAGATGGTCAACCGTTCCCCGGATGAGATCCCTGATGAACTCTTTAAGCTCCTCCGTTACTTCATTCTCCATCCAGTCCAGGGAGATGAGCTTCTCCAGGGGTACATTGCCGATATCCATCTGATAAAGGGCTGAAAGCACAACCACACGGGCATACCGCCTGCTGTTACTCAAATTCTTGCTCCTAAATCTCTTTGATTAAATTCACCATTTCAATGGCTGTTTTAGCTGCTTCCGCGCCTTTATTCCCGCTCTTACCGCCTGCACGGTCGATGGCCTGTTCCATGGTATCGGCCGTGATGATGCCGTAGATCACAGGCATCTCGTATCTCATGGCTGCTTCAGCAATACCCTTGGTGGTCTCTGAAGCCACAAAATCAAAATGAGGGGTTTCACCCCGTATGATGGCTCCCAGGCAGATGATGGCGTCATATTTCTTTAATTTGGCCAGTTTGGCGGCCAGGAGGGGTATCTCAAACGAACCGGGAACTTTGAATATCTCTATATTCTTTTCCCCGGCCTTGTGGCGCAAAAGCGCATCCATGGCCCCTTCCAGCATTTTATTGGTAATCACGCTGTTAAAACGGCTGACGATCAGGCCGAATTTCAGGTTTTCAGCGTTCAGGATCCCTTCCTTGATCTTATATTCCATATATTTTCTCCTGTCAAGATGAATTAAAACTGAATTTAGTATAATTTTATTTAAAGTCAACTATAAAAATTTAAAGACAAGGTAATTTATAAGAAGTTTTAGCAAGACCCGTGCTGAACGGAGCATGATGGTCCGGCCGGACAAACCCTTTTTATTTAAATCTTCAGCTCAACTATTTTTAGATTAACGCCCCTGATCCTGCTCAATTTCTTCCTGAATTCCTTCTGCTGTCCGGGTTCGCCCTGCACTTCAAGGATGACCAGCCCGCTCTCTTCGCACTGGTTATCACTGAGGTTATGAAGACCCAGCCTGGTCTTGATGATACAACCGAACTCGGTCAGGACCTTCTGGGTCTCAACGGCAGAGTTCATCCTTTTGCCGAGAAGGAGAAGAAAGATCACTTTTTTCATGAAAATCCTCCGGATAAAATATTATATCCTGCTAAAAAAGGCCAACACGAAATATAATCTATTTTTATGCGTTCTTGCCTTTTTTCACGGGGCCGAAGAGCTGTTTCACCGCATCATCGATGGTATCCACAAAATAAAACCTGAGGAATTTCTTCACATTCTCCGGTATCTCCTCCAGGTCCTTCTGGTTGTTCTTGGGCAGGATGATATTCTTGATACCCGCTTCCTTGGCGGCCAGGACCTTCTCTTTCACGCCGCCGATGGGCAGGATCTTGCCGCGCAGTGTGATCTCTCCTGTCATGGCATAATCATTCTTCACGACCCTGTCGGTCAGCAGAGAGTAAAGAGACGTAACAAGAGTGATACCGGCGGAAGGACCGTCCTTGGGGGTGGCGCCTTCCGGTATATGGATATGAAAATCGTTCAAGCCGAAGATCTTCGAGTTGATCCTGTATTTCTTGGCATTGGAATGGAGATAACTGAGGGCGATACTGGCTGATTCTTTCATGACATCACCCAGACTGCCGGTGAGTTTCAATCCGCCCTTGCCGTTCATTTTAGTGGATTCGATGAACAGGATCGAACCGCCCACCTGTGTCCAGGCCATGCCTGTGGCGATGCCGGGGGTGGTCATCCTTTCCGCGATCTCCGAAAAGAAACGCTTGGCCCCCAGGTAATGGGAGATATTATGTTCGGAAACAGCGTGAGAATACTTTTTCTCTTCCACGATGCTGAGGGCGATCTTCCGGCATATATTCCCGATCTCTCTCTCAAGGTTCCGGACACCGGCCTCCCTGGTATAATCCTTGATAATGGTCTTGATGGCGGAAGGAGAGAAGGTGATCTCTTTATCTTTGATCCCGTTCTCGTCAAGCTGCCTGGGGATCAGATATTTCCGGGCGATGCTTATCTTGTCTTCCAGGGTATATCCGGGTATGCGTATGACCTCCATCCTGTCAAGCAGGGCTGACGGGATGGTATCGAGGATGTTGGCTGTTGTGATAAAGAAGACCTTGGACAGGTCAAAAGGCACATCCAGGTAATGGTCAATAAAAGAATTGTTCTGCTGCGGGTCAAGGACCTCGAGAAGGGCTGCGGCCGGATCGCCGCGGAAGTCCGCGCCCACCTTATCGATCTCATCCAGCATGAAGATAGGGTTCTTGGACCCGGCATTCTTCATACCCAGGATGATGCGGCCCGGTAGGGAACCTACATAGGTCCTGCGGTGGCCGCGGATCTCGGCCTCGTCCCTGATACCGCCCAGGGAGATACGTACGAATTTCCTGTTGATGGCGCGGGCAATGGACTGACCGAGTGATGTCTTTCCCACTCCGGGAGGACCCACAAAACACAGGATCTGTCCTTTTACGTCGGTTTTAAGTTTCCGGACAGCCAAATATTCCACGATCCTTTCCTTTACTTTCTCCAGGTCATAATGATCCTCATCCAGTACGGTCTTTACCCGGCTGAGGTCGAGATTATCCCCGGTCTCAACGGACCAGGGAAGTTCGATCAGCCATTCCACGTAGGTCCGGGAAACAGAATACTCGGCAAATCCGGGCTGCATCTTGGTCATGCGTTCCAGCTCTTTTAAGGCGATCTTCTCCACTTTTTCCGGCATCCGGGCGTTCTTGATCTTTTCTTTCAGTTCGTTAACCTCAGCTGTAACCTCATCCCCTTCTCCCAGTTCCTTCTTAATAGCGTCCATTTCCTGGCGGAGATAATATTCCTTCTGTTTCTTGTCAATGTCCGATTTCATCTTGGACTCGATCTTGGAACTGATCTCCAGGAGCTCGATCTCCTTGTTCATCAGAAAAAGGAGCTTTTTCAGGCGGTCCTTCACGTTCAGGATCTCCAGGAGCTCCTGCCGTTCCTCGGTGGACATATTGATATTGGTGGCCACCATATCCGACAGTTTTCCCGGATCTTCGATGTTCATGGCAAGGATCTGAAGCTCTTCGCCGATCTGGGGAATGGAAAGGGCGATCTTCTGGAAATTGTTCACCACGTTCCTTTTCAGCGCGTTCATCTCAACGTTATCATCGCTGATATCGTCCTTGATCTCGATCCGGGCTTTGATATAAGGCTCCTCGACGACAAATTCCTTGATCTCAGCCCTGGTGATGCCCTGGATCAGGATGCGGATACTGTTGTTCGGCAGTTTCAGCATCTTCAGGATCTTGCAGACCGTGCCGAACTTATACAGGTTTGCAGCCTTGTATTCATCGGTCTCCACTTTCTGGGTTACAACACAAAAGAGCCTGCTGGCCATGATGCTCTCATCGATGAGCTTGATGGACTTGGCATTGATCACCAGGAGCGGCATGATCTGGAACGGAAAAAGAGTCACCTTTTGTATCGGAAGGAGGCCCAGCTCTGAAGGGATCTTGGATTTCAGGTCACTGCTGTCCTTAACGAGTTCATTGATGATCTTGGTGCCGTCCGCATCCAAACCAAGGGAAAAAATCGGGTCATCCATATTCATTTATCCTTATTTACTTTAATTTTGATCCGGGCAGCTTCACCGTCTTTCTCCAGCAGGGGCAGCAGGACATAGAGCATACCGTCCTTGCAGGTGGCCTTGATGTTCTCTTTATCAATAAGACCGGAGTAATATTCCAGGCTGATGGTGCGTTCAAAGTCGCCGTAATTGATCTCGATCTGCTGGCACGAGATCTTTTCCGGGATGGAATAATCGGACCTGTGCCCTTTTATCTGCAGCTTGTTGTTCTCGAAATAAATGGATATATCCTCCTGCTTAACGCCTGCCAGTTCCAGCTTGAGGATGATCCCTTTCGGTGTATCATAGATATCCACATTGGGACGCCAGTGCGTTTCCGCCACCATCAGAAAAGGATTCTCATGGGAAAAGAAATCATAAAAGATCTCTTTAATGGTGGTATCCAGTTTGTCGAACTCGAATAAAAAATTCTTAAACGGAAGCATAGACATCCTCCTGGGACGGCCTGGACAGGATTAACAGGATTTAAAATAAAAAAATATTAAAACTGACAGAAGTGTATGGAAATCAATCCTGCTATTTGTTTTACCATCTATTTCTCATTCCACTGTCACGCTTTTAGCCAGATTCCTGGGTTTATCCACATCACAACCCCGGTTGACAGCGATATAATAAGCTAAAAGCTGAAGAGGTATCACGTTCAGGATGGGAGAGAACATATCCAGAGTCTCCGGTACATAGATGACCTCATCAGAATATTTCTTGATGGTCTCATCCCCTTCCGTGGCCACGGAAATGATGATACCCTGCCTGGCTTTCACTTCCTGAATATTACTGATCATCTTAGGATAGATCTCGCTTTTCGTGGCAATGCAGACCACCGGCATCTCGCGGTCCACTAAAGCTATGGGGCCGTGCTTGAACTCGCCGGCCTGGTATCCGGTGGCATGGATATATGAGATCTCCTTCAGTTTCAGGGCCCCTTCAAAAGCCGTCGGATAGTTATAGCTGCGTCCCAGGAAAATGAAATTGTTTACTTTATAAAATTTATCCGCCAGTTTCCTGTACGATTCCTTGTTATCCAGTATCTTCTGGATCTTCCGGGGAAGGGTCTTCAGTTCTTCCAGATAGGACCTGACCAGATCCTCCTCCAGAGTCCATTTGATCTTTCCCAGATAAATGGAGAAGAGCATGATGGAAACGAGCTGGCACACATATGCCTTGGTAGAGGCAACCCCGATCTCCGGCCCGGCATCGGTTAAGAGCAGGCCGTCGGATTCGCGGGCGATAGAACTGCCCTGGACATTGCAGATCGAGACGACCTTGGCGCCGCGCGATTTGGCT
>JAQTRT010000078.1 GCA_028711675.1 bacterium
CGGATAACCATTATACGGAGCTACGAAACCTCATTGGCCGGAAATATAAGCTATCCGCCGACAGTGTCATCCTTGGTAACGGTTCTGACGAAATTTTTGATTTTATATTTAAAGTAATCGTCAAACCCAAAGATAAAGTGCTTACTTTTTATCCCTCCTACAGTCTTTATAAGATACTTATGGAAATATTTGATGTGACTCCGGAGTACATTCATCTGCGACAAAACTGTCAATATGATATAAAAACGATATTACCGGCTCTTACGACGGATATCAAGCTCATGATCATCGCCAACCCCAATAATCCCACCGGAACTTATTTAAAACACCAGGATATGGAAAAGCTGATCCAGACTCTGCCCCGCCAAACTGTTCTGATCGTAGACGAAGCTTATTATCATTATACGACCAGCAGGAATTTTCCTGTCATGCTTTCTCTCCAGAAAAAATACCCTGATAAGAATATCATTATCATAAGGACATTTTCCAAGATTTATTCTATGGCCGGTCTCCGTTTAGGTCTTGGGCTGGCAAAGCCTCAATTCATTAAAATATTAAATAAGATCAGGCCTCCCTTTAACGTAAATTCTATTGCTGAAAAGGCAGCTATCTATACTTTACAAAATGACACCCTTATCAGGAAAATCCGCAGTCATAATAATATTAATAAAAAATTCTTTTACTGTGAACTGGATAAAATAAGCATACCTTACATCCCTTCCGAAGCTAATTTTATCTTTATGAGGCTACCAATCTCCGCAAAGATTGTTTTTCAGGCTTTATTAAAGAAAGGCATCATTATCCGTATTTTTGACATGCCTGCCTTTTCTCATTATATACGGGTCACCATTGGAACAAAAGAGGAGATAAAACAATTCCTGCAAAACCTAAAAATTATATTAAAAAAATATTGATCATTGGCTTAGGCCTTATCGGTGGTTCAATAGCCAGGTCCATTAAAAAAAAGAATAAGAGAACCTATATCCTTGCTTATGATAAGAATATCCCTGATCTTAAAAAGGCCCTGAAGGAAAAAGTGATCGATGAATATTTTATCCGACCACATTATCAATATTTTCATGTTGATCTTATTATTTTTGCCCTCCCCATCAAGGATATTCAAAGGATATTCAAAAAATTTCAATCTTATATCCGTCCTGAAACCCTGATAACAGATACAGCCAGTACCAAACAAACCGCTCAAAAGATATTCCGTTCCTTTCCTCATTTTACGGGATCCCACCCCCTGGCGGGTTCGGAAAAAAACGGATATATCCATTCTCACGGAGATATCCTTAAAAATAAGATCTGTATTTTATGTCCCGGACAGCCAGCCAGTATCATGCGTTTAAAACATTTCTGGAATCAGCTGGGAATGAAGGTCATCTGCATGAATGCCGTTCAACATGATCAGATCATTGGTATGACCAGTCATTTTATCCACCTTTTAAGTTTTGCCATGGCATTTTCTTTACGGAAGAAACGCCTTAATGTAAAAAGCCTGTATGGACCTTCCTTTCAGCAGTTCATACGCTTAGCTAAAAGCAATCCGGATTTGTGGAAAGATATTTTTATTGACAATAAAAATTCAATTAATATTATTACTGACGATTTTATTAAAGTCCTGGGTGAATTTCGAAAAAAGCTGGATCATGAGAATCAATTGAACAATATCCTCAAATCATCGCAAAGATATATTCTGAAAACGACCAATGAATAATCATTTTTTAATAAAACAGATAAGAGGGTCCATTTCTGTACCAGGTGATAAATCTATCTCCCACCGTGCTGTCATGCTTTCCTCACTGGCCACTGGTACTGTCCGGATAGAAAACCTTCTGGAAAGTGAGGATGTGTTAAATACGGTCAAGATTTTTCAGCAGTGCGGTATTGAAATTAAAAAAATAGAGAAAAATTATTATATAAACGGTAAAGGTCTCTTTGGCTTATCGGAAGCCGGTCATATCCTGGATGTGGGAAATTCCGGAACAACATTACGGCTGATGTGTGGTATTTTAAGCGGACAAAATTTTTATTCGGTACTGACCGGTGATGATTCCATTCTCAAACGGCCGGTCAAAAGGATAATCAGGCCTCTTCAAAAAATGAATATCAGGATATTCAGCCGTATGGATAACGGTTATCCACCTGTTACGATCCTTCCATCATCTCAGATAAAATCTATAAAATATGAGCTTCCGGTAGCCAGTGCACAGGTTAAATCTGCTATCTTATTCGCCGGTTTGTATTCAAAAAAGAAGGTAATCATAATCGAAAAAACAGATACCAGAGACCATACGGAACGCATGTTCCAATACTTTAATATCCCTCTTAAAAAAAATAAGGAACAGATCATTTTAAATAACCGGCAAATGCCATTCCAGGGCAGAGATATCTTTATCCCCGGCGATTTCTCATCTGCCTCCTATTTTATCGTCGGTGCCTTACTGGCTCCGGCTAGTAAAATCACAATAAATGACCTTAGCCTGAATCCGACACGGATCGGTCTCTTTAATGTATTAAGACGCATGGGAGCTAAAATAAACCTTTCCAACATCAGAAAGAAGAACAATGAAGAGATTGGTACTGTCTCCGCCTCCTCTTCTGAACTTAAAGGGACCGGGATCAATCCTGAAGAAATACCCCTGCTGATTGATGAGATCCCAATTCTGAGTATTGCTGCTTTAAAAGCAAAAGGATTTACCGTACTGAAAGGTGCCGGGGAATTAAGAGTCAAAGAATCGGACAGGATAAGATCCATAGTTGAGAATTTAAAGGTCTTAGGGGCCAATATCAGGGAACGAGACGATGGTTTTATCATCAACGGAGAAAAGGAATTGAAAGAAAAGAAACTCATAAAAACATATAAGGACCATAGGATCGCCATGTCCTTCATTATGGCCAGTTCATTGCTGAAGAAAGGGATCATTATTGAAGAGATAGATTCAATTAAAACATCCTTTCCTAGTTTCATCAAGCTTTTAAATAAAGTAAACCAATGAAAGATCATATCATCATAGCGATCGATGGTCCTGCCGGTTCAGGAAAAAGCACCATCGCAAGAAATATCGCTCAAATAATGAATTTACTTTATATTGACACGGGTGCCATGTACCGGGCTATCACCTATTGCGTTTTACTCCAAAAGATCGATGTTCATAATAAAAAAAAGGTCAATGACCTTCTGCTCAATATTCAGCTTATACTCAAGAAGAATGAACAAAATTCCATCGATATTTATCTGAATAACCACAGATTAACCGGTGAATTAAGGGGGCATGAAGTGGAAAAAAATGTTTCCCTCATCTCCAGTTATAAAAAAGTCAGGGAATACCTGGTTCAGAAACAAAGAACACTGTCTCAGGATTATGATGTGATCCTGGATGGCCGGGATATCGGGACAGTCGTCTTCCCGAATACGAAATATAAATTTTATCTGGATGCCTCGGCCGAAGAACGTGCCCGGCGCAGGTTCCATGATAAAAAAGCGGAGAAAGGATTATCCATCGGGGAAATAAAAGATGAGATCATCCGGAGAGATGAATTTGATAAAAACAGGGAAATTAGTCCGTTAAAAAAGGCGGAAGATGCCGTCTACCTTGATACAACGCAGATGAACATTGAAGAGGTAAGCCAGTTCATTCTGGAAAAGATAAGAAAATTATCTTGACAGAAGTTATTAATGTAATATAATTATCTAAACCATTGATTATATTTATTATTATCATTCATGGTTTAAATTTATTTTTCAGGTTAAAAGGTAGTATGTATGGAAAATTTCAATATGGAACAACTAGAGAATGCGAAAGTAACTTCCATCAATAAAGGCGACATTGTCACCGGTAAAGTCCTGAAAGTAGACAGCAATACCGTATTTGTGGATATCGGATATAAGATGGAAGGGAAAATAGATATCTCTGAATTTAACAGCCCTCCCCGCATGAACGATGAGATCGAGGTCATGGTTATAGAAAAAGATGAATATATCGGTGAATTGCTGCTCTCTTATAAACAAGCTAAATTCATGAAAGCTTGGAAGAATATCCTTGAAATCTATAATGATACCAAATATATTTCCGGAATTATCGAAAGAAAATTAAATAACGGTTATGAAGTTGATATCGGAATAATCGCTTTTCTACCGTTCAGCCAGATCAGACACACGGAAAACTTCGAAGACTTACGGGAAAAGCAATTGATGTTTAAGATCATCGATATTAAACAAAAATTCAATAAGGTGATCTTATCCCGCAGGCAATATGTCGAAGAAGTCAATGAAAAGAACAGAAAAGAGACCCTTGAAAAAATTGAAGAAGGCCAGATCATTGAGGGTGTGGTCAAAAACATCACTCGATTCGGGGTTTTCCTGGATATCAATGGAATCGACGCCCTCATCCCGCGGAGCGAATTATCCTGGAGTATAAACGTTGATCCCAAGGATATCGTGGCGATTAATCAGAAAATTAAAGCTATGATCCTGAACTTTGATAAAAGACTGGGCAAGATCACGCTTAGTTTGAAGAATCTGCAGTCAAATCCATGGAATACCGTTGACGAAAAATATCAGGAAGGCATGATTGCCAAGGGAAAAGTCCTGAAGATCATCAATTCCGGAGTCTTTATAGAGCTTGAACCCGGTATTGAAGGTTTTATCGCCAAAGAAAATTTAACCTGGGCAAAACATATTAAATCACCGTTTGAGGTATTGACCGGGAACGATCTAGTAGAATTTAAAATTTTAAAGATCGATAAAATGAACAAAAAGATCGCTCTTGGATTGAAACAGATCCTGCCGAATCCATGGATGGAAATCTCAAAGAAATATTATGTTGGCCAGAAGATCTCCGGTAAAGTTAAATTTATCGTGAAAAATGGGGCTTATATCGAAATAGACGAGAATATCGAAGGATTCCTTGATTTAAATGATGTATCCTGGACCAAAAAATTTATAACGGGTTTTGATGCCTTTAAAAAAGGCGAAGTCATCAATGCCGTCATCACGGATATCAGTGCTGAAAGCCAACTTCTCAAGCTTAACCTCAAGCAGCTCCTGGTCAATCCCTGGGAGGTCTTGAATGAAAAGATCACATCGAAGATGCCAGTTGATGTAACCGTTGATAAGGTCATGGCCAGAGGTTCTTATATTAAGATGGAGAATGATCTGAACGGATTCATCCCGGCCACGCATTATGATTATTATCATAGCAGGGAACAGTATCATGGGAAGGAACAATATCATATTAAAGAACAGCAGCATCATAAGGAGCAGCCGCCGGAAACATTACATAAAGGGGATAAGGTGAAATGCCTGATCATCGATATAGACCAGAGGAATAAACTGGCTATTTGCAGCATCAAGGAATACAAACGCACAATAGCAGAGAAGGAGATGGAGAAATATATTAAAAAGGATTCTTCCGGCGGTATGAAGCTGGGAGATATGATCAATTTAAATCAAATCATGAAAAAGGAGTAGGTCCATGCGTTTTAATTTGGATGAGCTGATCGAAAAATTATTCTCGAAAAAACTGTTTAAAAAAGAGATAAAAGGGAATATCCTGCTGAATTTGAGCCTGCAGTTAAGGCATCTGATCATCACTTATAAGAATTTTGTGATTTTCGGCGGGGCCGTTATCATCGTTATTATTATTGGTATCGGTATCTATATTAATAATTATGAAAAGAATGTCAATGAGGCCAATAAATGGTTCGAATCCTCGCTGTTCATATACAGAAGGGCTTTTTTAGAACAGAAATTGACTACAGAAGAAAGGATGCAGTCCATTCAGGAAAGCATCAACCGTTTTCAATATGTCATCAATACTTTTCCCAACACCCCATTGAAATACGATGCCCTGATGTATCAGGGAAATGCTTATTTCGAAATAGGCGATTATAATAACGCTCTTCAGAAGTATCAGCAGATCATTGATGAGAAAGCTAATTTTTATTTTGCTGATTTCATTTTAATTAATATCGCCAAATGCTATGAACAATTAAGCAACATACAGGCTGCTGTGGATACCTACAACAAGATCATAAAGAATTACAAAAAAAAACCAAATATAGCCAATGCCATGTTCAACCTGGGTAAGATTTATGAACTGTCCAATAAGATCAACGAAGCTTTTCAGATGTATCAGCAACTGATACAGCAGTTCCCTTATAGCGTGTGGTCCCAGGAGGCACGGAGGCGTATTCTCTTTTTACAGACCTTGGCCAGGCCAAAGTGAAAAAAATGAACAGGTTTTTATGCTGAAAATCTACAATTATGCGAAAGGAGATCATAAAAAATTTTTCAGGGATAAAGGGATAGATTTCTCTCAGCATGAAAAAACGGTCAAGGCCATAATTGACCATATAAGAAAGGACGGCGATAAAGCTGTCCGTGAGTACTGCGAAAAATTCGATTGTACCCAATTAAATAAAATTGGGATCAAGACCTCCTATCCCCTTATTAAACGCGCTTACCAGAAAGTATTAAAAAAAGACCCTTTTTTCGTAAAAAGTATCAAATTAATTATCAAACGTGTGGAAAATTTTCATAAGAACCAAATTGAAAAAATGTTCATTTTTTCCAATACAAAAAATGAACTTCTCGGCCAGATCATCAATCCTATCGAGAAGGTCTTGGTATATGTGCCCGGCGGCCAAGCCTTTTATCCTTCCAGTTTGATCATGAATGTTATCCCAGCCAGGCTTGCCAAGGTTCCTGAAATCTATGTGACAACACCTGTTAAGAATAATGGCGCAGTAAAGGATGAACTTCTGTGCGTCCTTTATCTTCTTGGAATCAAAGAGATCTATCATCTGGGAGGAGCCCAGGCCCTGGCCGCTTTTTCTTTCGGGACCAAATTAATACCCCGGGTCCATAAGATCGTTGGTCCGGGTAATCTTTTCGTGACACTGGCTAAAAAGCTGCTGATCGGATGGATCGATATTGATATGCTGGCCGGTCCTTCAGAAGTGGTCATTATTGCCGACCGGTCTGTTCATGCCCGGAATATAGCGCTGGATATACTGGCTCAAGCTGAACATGATACCATAGCCTCTGCTCTTCTGATCACCAACAGCAGGGACCTTGCTGTTAAAGTCAACCATTCCATCCGCTCCCTGCTGCAAAGATATCCGGATTCTCCAGCCCGGAGATCCCTGGCGAACTGCTCTATCGTCCTTGTTGAAAACATTAAACAAGCCTTTGACCTATCCAATGAGATAGCCCCGGAACACCTGGAGATATGCCTGCCCAATCCTTTAAAATATTTATCGATGGTCAGGAATGCCGGTTCGGTTTTCCTGGGTGAAAATACACCTACTGCGGTGGGAGATTATTTCGCCGGACCCAATCATACCCTACCGACCATGGGAACCGCGAAATTCTATTCCCCTCTGGGGGTTTATGATTTCATTAAAAGAACGGGGTTTTCCTATTTTTCCAGGGAACAGCTGATAAAATCAAAAAAATTCATATCAAAGATAGCGGAAATAGAAGGACTTCCTTTCCATTCCTTAAGCGTGATGCTGCGGGAATGAAAAATTCCCGGATAGCCTGTTATCTTGCTTTTTTTCATAACGAATGTCAATGATTACCGATTCAATGGGTCATATCACAGAAATCGAAAAAATCGTTCACCGGGGATTTGGACTGGGAAGGCTTGATCAAAAAATAGTTTTTATCAGTAATGTCCTTGCCCATGAAGAAGTGGAAATTAAGCTCATCCGTGAAAGGAAAGATTATTCATTCGCCGTGCCGGAAAGAATAAGAAGGTCGTCACCGGACCGGATCGATCCACCCTGTCCGTATTATCCTGTATGCGGCGGCTGTCATTTTCTGCATACTTCGTATTCCCATCAGCTGGAGATCAAGGAACAGATCTTGTCTGAATTCCTTTTGCCTCTTCAGCCGCTTACTGTTCAACCATTCGTTCCTTCCCCTGCTGTTTTTCATTATAAGACCTCGGTTCGTTTTATCCGGCAGAACGGCCGGTTGGGATTTAACCAAAGGCACTCTCATCATTTTGTCCCTATTGATTCATGTCTCTTATTGGATGCGAATATCATGCCGTTCCTGAAAAGAATAAAAATGAATCCAGAATACAGCTACTGTATCGCAAAAACAGACAACCAAAATAACCATTCCTGTAATCTTTATCATGAAAAAAAAGGCCATTTACAATACAGGATCAATGACCTTGTTCTGCTTCATGATTTCCGTACTTTTTTCCAAAGCAACAGTTCAATGATCGGTAAATGGCTTGAAGTCATCAGGGATGAAGCTTCTCGTTTTAACTTAAAACGCGTTCTGGAGCTTTATTCCGGTGTGGGAGTGATTTCCCTTTATCTATCCCGGTGTCTTGATATAAAAAAAATCACCGGGATCGAAATAGACAATACTGCTGTAAATTTTGCGAAAATGAACAGGGAAAAGAATAAACTTTTTCAGGTTCATTTCCAGGCAGGTCCTGTTGAAAAAGTGCTGAATAACTATGAAAAGATTTCCACAGCCATTTGTAATCCGCCGCGGGGAGGTATAGGCCCGGGGATCTTATCCCGCTTGATCAAAACACAGCCTGAGGCTATCATCATTTCCTCATGTGAGGTCTCTAATTTTATCCGGGATGCCCTGTTCTTAAAGGAGAAGGGTTATCAGTGTATTAATGTGATTCCCCTGGATATGTTCCCCCATACTTTTCATTTTGAGATCATCGGCTCTTTTACACGATGATAGGACTATTCAAGGTAAATCCCCACTTTTACCAGGAATTCATCAATATCTTTAACCCACATGATCTTTCCGTTCAGATCAAACAATTTTCCCACAATCGCTTTAACCTTATCATCTTTATGGAGAAGGAATGGCTTACGGAATACAGCACCGCAACCATGCCCGGATTCGTCCCGTAACAGTCCCACTGCCAGGATATTCTCATCTTTTTTGTTTCTGGAGGTTAAAACAACGATGGAATTGCTTTCCGGTAAAAAACGGATATATCTTCTTTTTTCCATAGGCACCCCTTTAAAGTTTTATATTTGATCCCTTCATCAGACAGGAGTGATCATTCAACAATTTCCGGAGGTTCCGTTTTCAGGTCTTCCTTGATTCCCAATTCTGTCTCGACCTTCATATTGATTCTGAGCCAGAAGGAATGTTCAAAATACGGGTATTGGGTGGAATTGACGTAATTAAAATATTTTTGATTCAAGGTATAGCCAAAGGCCAATTCCCAGCAATGAAGATCATGATTGATACTGATGTTGGCGCTTCTTAATTTAAAATAAGAATCCTGCATTTTAGAAGGCTGAAAAAAGTTGATCGAATTAAGAAGATCGATAAAAAAATTCCTGTATTCATAAGTGCTGCTGCTGTTTTCGGTCTCGGAGACCTTGTATTTTTTCGCTAAAGACCTTGAATACAGGTATAATTTCTCATTAACCGAATGAGTGGAGAAACTGAGGGACCAGTAAGGATCGAACTTTATTTCCAGACTTGTCGTGAGATTCAGGTTGCTGTTACGGGGATTCTGGAAATTATGGTTCCATAATGCATTAAAACCGACCCTGTCTACTTTTCTGATTAAGGGCAAGGCCAGGTCGGCCAATGAATAGTTCAAATTCATATTACTGGTCAAAGGGCGGCTGAATTTAATGCTGTAAATATATGTTTCTGAAAAGGAAACGTTTCTGAGCATAGAGAAGGTCAGACGGTTGTTCAGATCACTAAACCGGCTTCTTTCGATCTCTGTAAATTTTTTATCCTTTTTATAGCGCAGGTTATAGGCGGTATTGCCATAATAGGTTAAACCATTGATAAGGCCTATATAATTATTGAGCGAGAGTGAATGAGCCGTGATCTTCCCGTATTCATCGTCAGCAGAAGGTTCCTTGAACCGCCATTTCAAGGAATGGCCGAAATTCATGTACATCGAGGAAGGACCAAGTTGCATGTTTTCGTCCAAAAAGCCGTAACTGTAGGAACTTTTTTCATAGTTGCTTTTTTCACTGTCGGTCACATTGTAAGGCCAATATGCCTGGTCTCCGATCCCCATCCCCGGATTGTAACTGAATAGATTCAGGAAATTGAATGCCCTGGATAATTTTACATTAACGACCCTTGAATCCAGGCTTTTCAGATAAGTGCCGTTCTCGTTATAATAGTCATTATGGGCGAGCTGGACAGAAGTATCATACCGGATCTTGGGATAAAAGCCGAATCCTTTATTGGTCTCTCCTGAATAAGGGTTTTCTCCTAAAAGACCGTTCATTGAATAATTGATCTCGGGGAGCGTAACATTGTTCAGCTGGTATTTTTCCGTAACGGCATTCCAGCGGAACAGCCAGTTCCCCTTCACCGACAAAGAAGAATTTTTTCTCTGATCGTTCAGGTTAAAATACCAGTTATTTTCATCCTGGTTATACAGGTCATTATATAAAATGGGATTATCGTAATAATGAAATCCCGGTTTAATGGTCCTGTATGTTTCAAAATCCTGAATGAAGGAATAGTCGGATTGCCGGAACAATCCCATCCTTAAGGTCGTATTATAACTTTCATTCTCTTTATCTTTATTGAACGTCAGCCTGTTCTTAAAAGAGATCTTCCCCCTGTAACTTCTCTCCATCTCCCCTGTAGCAGGATCGATATTGGAGCCGTCGAAAAGTTTCTTGTCATAAGCTCCTGATGCTGAGAACAGTATCTCGGAATCCTTTGAGTTCTGATGGGTGTCGATACCCGCATATTCGCCTTTCTTTTGATAATGGTCAAATTTTAAATTATTGGCTATCGTGTGTCCCAGTTTAAAGCGGAGCGTGTTCTGCGCGAACCAGCCTTCCACATCCCTTTTGCCCCAGGAGGTTACGATTCCGGTGCCTTTTTCAAACCTCAGGAAAAGGGGTATCCAGAAGATCTTAACATCTGAAATGACATAATAAGCATCGAACATGACGATTTTATTACTGGGGTAAACCCAAAGTTTTTTCGCCTCAATATAATAATGCGGCGGGGTTTCCGAACATGACGTAAATTTTCCGCGTGCGATAATATAGGATTCATTGTGGACCTTTTTTATCTTTTCCCCTTTATAAATAAAACTGCCGATCTTGGATTGCCCTTCATAAATAATCCCGTAGCCGGTATCCAGATTGTAGAAAATCTTATTCCCGTTGATCTCTTTGTTCCCGTCAAATAAGATGACATCGCCTTCGCACATCATCTCCTTGGTCTTGGTGTTCAATTTCAGTTTTTCGGCTTTAAGCAGGATCTTGTTATATCGAAGATTGATATTTCCATAAGCGGACAGGATTTGCTGATCATTCTCCTCTATTTTAAGATATTCCGCTTCATCAGCTTTCTCTATCGTAATGACAT
>JAQTRT010000079.1 GCA_028711675.1 bacterium
AATGGTTTTCAGGATAAGGATGTTGATCTGAACAAGACAGGGGATTTTGACGAGTTCGATCTGTGGGCTCTTGCAAAATTAAAGAGATACGAGATAGCTATCAGGAAAGCGTACGAGAATTTTGAGTTCCATCTTATTTACCACCATACAGTTAATTTTTGCGCGGTTACGCTGAGCAATCTTTATTTTGACGTGCTGAAAGACCGCTTGTATATTGAAAAAATGGATTCTTTAAAAGGGCGCTCCAGCCGGATCATTCTTACCAGGATATTCAGAGTCCTGGTCAAGCTCCTGGCGCCTGTCCTCTCCTTTACGTCCGAGGATGCCTGGAAAGCCTTCCTGGCCGAACAAGGCAGGGAGAACCGTGAAAGCATTCATCTGGCGGAATTCGAGGAACTGAATGTGGACCTTGAAAAAATAAGGACGATTGAGGAGAAATGGGACCGTATTTTTAAGGTCAGGGAGGAAGTGAACAAAGCCCTGGAAAAAGTAAAGCTTGATAACCTGATCGGGCATACCCTGGAAGCCATGGTCGTTCTTTTCCCTCTCAATGAGAATATAAAAAAATTCCTGAACGAGAATAAACATCTGCTCCCCTTTGCGTTCATCGTTTCCCGGGTGGATATCACGGACAGGGAGATGGAACAGGTCCACAGCGGGAACGAGGAGATGAAAGTGATGGTGACCAGGGCCAGCGGGAGCAAGTGTAAACGCTGCTGGAATTATTCAGAGACAGTGGGCAGGCAAAAAGGGCACGAGGAGCTCTGTGAACGCTGTGCTTCCATCATAGCTTCATAAAAACCGGAGAAAAATATGGAATGGACAAATGATTTAAAGAATAAGAAAGAATGTATATGTCTGATCGGATTGGGATATGTAGGACTGCCTCTTGCTGTTCTTTTTTCCCGGTGTTTCAAGGTAATAGGCTTTGATATCAACGAGGAACGGATCAGACAGTTAAAAGAAGGGCACGATCATACGGATGAGATCCCGGATGAGCAATTGAGGCAAGTGAAGGATAATCTGATATTGACCAGCAAGGAAGAGGAGATCAAAAAAGCCAAGCTGATCATTGTTACGGTTCCCACTCCCATTGATACGCATAAGATCCCGGACCTGACGCCGGTCGAATCAGCCACACGCCTTATCGGACGGAACCTCACGCGTCATTCCGTCGTGGTATATGAATCTACGGTCTATCCGGGTGTGACCCGGGAGATCTGTGTCCCTATACTGGAGAAGGAATCCGGTCTGAAATGGCTGAAGGATTTCAATGTGGGGTATTCACCGGAAAGGATCAATCCCGGGGATAAAGAACATTCCGTGAGCCGGATCGTTAAGATCGTTTCAGGCGATACGGAAGAGACATGCGGAAAGCTGGGCGAGATCTACGGAGAGGTCATTACAGCCGGGCTCTTCAGGGCTTCCAGCATCGAGGTGGCTGAAGCAGCTAAAGTGATCGAGAACACGCAGCGTGATCTTAATATCGCGCTGGTGAACGAGTTGTCCATTATTTTTCATAAACTGGGGATCGATACACGGGAGGTGCTGGATGCGGCCGGTACCAAATGGAATTTTTTAAAATTTCAGCCTGGTCTGGTGGGCGGCCATTGCATCGGCGTGGACCCGTATTATCTGGCTTCCCGGGCCGAGGAGATGGGATATCATCCGGATGTGATCATGGCCGGCCGCCGGATCAATGATTACATGGGAAAATATATTGCCGAGGAGACCGTGAAGCTCCTCATACAGGCCGGGTACGCGGTAAAAGATTCCAGGATCGCTGTACTGGGACTCACCTTTAAAGAAAATGTGCCGGATATACGGAACTCACGCGTCCTGGATATTATCGGGGAATTGAAAAAGTACGGTGTGGAAGTGATGGTGACGGATGCCTATGCCGATCCTGATGAGGTCCGGCAGGAGTACGGTGTGGAACTGGTGGACCTGAACAAGATTAAGGATGTGGACGGGGTCGTTGTAGCCGTGGCCCATCGTATGTATCAGGAACTGCAGCCGGCTTTTTTCCGGAAGATCATCAAGGGAGATAAAAAAATCCTTGTGGATGTAAAAGGCATCTATCATAACAAGGAGTATACGGAGCATTTCCTTTACTGGTGCCTGTAGGACAGACAGGGAAGTCCGGGATGATCCGGGTTTGATCCTGTTCAATGAAATGATAACACAATGAGAATCTTATTTATATTCGGGACAAGGCCGGAAGCCATAAAATTAGCTCCCCTTATCCTGGAATTCCAGCGTCATGCTCGCTTTCAGGTGAAGGTGTGCATCACAGCCCAGCATAATGAGATGCTTGCGCCTGTCCTGGAATTTTTCCGCATCCGGCCCGATTATAACCTGTCTGTCATGAAGGAGAACCAGTCCCTTTTTCATTTAACGTCGGGTATCCTGGCCGGGCTGGAAAAGGTCCTGGACCAGGCAAGGCCTGAGATCATTTTTGTGCAGGGCGATACCGCCTCCACCCTGGCCGGCGCTTTGGCCGGATTTTATTTTCAGTGCAGAGTGGCTTATGTGGAATCCGGTCTGAGAAGTTTCTGCAAGTACGCCCCTTATCCGGAAGAGATGAACAGGCTTCTGGCAGCCCAGCTTTCGGATATCCACTTTACTCCGGGCACGGCCGCGGCCCGGAACCTGAGGAAGATGGGGATCAAGCAGGATGTTTATACGGTGGGGAATACGGGTATCGATGCCCTGCTGGCCGGCCTGGCTGTCATGAAAAAGGATGGACCAGCCCGGAACAGGTCCTTTTCCTCTTTTTCCGTTCACAGGAAATGGATCATCGTGACCTGCCACAGGCGGGAAAGTATCGGGGACGGGATCCGTCATATCTGCGCTGCTTTAAAGAAGATAGCCCGGAGATACAGCCGGGAAATAGAGATCATTTTTCCGGTCCATCTGAATCCCCTGGTGCGGAAAATGATCCATGCGGAGCTGAAAGGTATCCGGAACATCCACCTGATCAAGCCCCTTTCTTATCCGGAGATGCTTTATCTGATGGGTCGTTGTTACTGCATCCTTACGGATTCCGGAGGGATCCAGGAAGAAGCGCCGTATCTGGGAAAACCCGTACTGGTCCTGCGTAATGAAACAGAGCGGAAAGAGGGGATCAGGGCTGGTGTGGCGCGTCTGGTCGGCACGGACCAGAAGAAGATCTATCACGCGCTGGAGGAGTTTCTTGTCAGGCCGGCAAAATACAGGGTCATGGCCAGGAAGATGAAGTTGTACGGGGACGGGAAAGCTTCTGTGAGGATCCGGAAGATCATCAGCCGGATTTAAGGAACGATATCATTTTTGTTGTTCAGGGAAACCAGTAAAAAACCATAATTTATTATAAATTTTTCATTGGTTTATGCCGAAAATATAAGAAAATATTGATTTTTCCCGAAAAGATATTATTATAGTATAATAATATATGGAATAAACAGTATCATGAATAAAGACGGATTGAATTTTGGGAAACAGGGAGGATTGATTATGTTTATTAATTCTTATAGAAATACAATAATCAGCTTGTTGCTGCTTTGTTCTTTAACCGGCTCTCTCAGAGCGGACGAATCTGACTCTGTACTGCAGTTCCTGAAGATCAGCCCTGCTCCGGAAGCATCATCACTGGGCAATGCGTATATTTCCATTCAGGGGAACGCGCATTCGCTGTATTATAATCCGGCGCTCAGTTCTTTCTTCACTGCCCGTATCGGTTCTTTCATTTATACACCGGATACATATTCGCTTTATGTGAAGAACCGGTCGCCTCTGCTGAAATCTATAAATTTTTCCCTTTCTTACGCCAGGTATTATCAATCCCTTAATTACGGTTCGCTCTTTTCTACATTTTCACTGCGCCGGATCGGGACGTTCGGGATCGGGCTCATCAGCCTGATCTATGATGAGATACCCATTACGGACATCGACAGCAGCGGGAATTATGTCGAGACCGGGAAGAAGATGAACGTCGGCGATTACTGCCTGATCATCAATTACGGCTACCGGATCACGGAGAACATCGGCGTGGGAGTGAACCTGAAGGGTATCATGGAAAAACTGCATGATGTCACGGGCAAGACCTTTGCCGCTGATCTGGGATTTCTTTATATCAAGGACCAGTGGGGCGTGGGCCTCTCCGTCCAGAATCTGGGCATGCCGATCAAGTTCGACCAGGAAGAGAACGACCTGCCTCTGGATTTTACGGTAGGAGGCCATTATGAGATCAAGTATAAAAAACTTTTAATCTCGCCCAAAGACAAGATCACGGCTTCCGCAAAAGTGACTAAAGGAGTGGAAACAGAGTTCATCACAGGTTTGGGCCTGGAATACAGCTGGCAGGGCATTGTTTTCCTGCGCGCCGGCTACCAGATAGCTGGTGTGGAAGAAGGGTTCAAGGCCGGAGCCGGCATTAAATATATCAATATGAACCTGGATTACGGAATAACTTTCCATAAAGAACTGGGTATGGTGCACAGGATCGGTCTGGCTTATAAATGGGATAATAAGAACACGGGTTTTGTGGTTGAAGAAAAAGGTAAGCTGCTCAAAGCCAGTAAAAGAGGACTGGAGATCGGTATCCAGAGCGATAAGATCTTCAAACCCAATACGGCTGAATTCCGCGATGATGCTTATGATACACTCGATAAGGTCGTGGATGAAGTGAAGCGTTCCCCGGGTTATGTTAACATCATCTATATTGTCCGGATCGAAGGGAATACGGATGACTCGAAGAAGAAAGAGCTTAGCCTTGATCTTTCCCAGAAAAGGGCCAATGCGGTATTTAAATATTTTGCGGATAAGGGCATTGATAAAAAGAACATGGTGGCTGTGGGCCTGGGCGAGAACAATCCTCTGGTGACGAACGATTCATTCGAGAACAGAATGCTGAACAGAAGGATGGATGTGGTCCTTATCGAGAAAAAAGAGGAAAAGACCGCCAGTAAGTTCATTGACGAACTGCCGAAAGCGGAACGGGAAGAGATTGAAAAGCTCTTTTATTTCGGATTGGATAAATACTACAAGGAAGACCGGGCCGGCGCGGTCCAGATGTGGAAACAGATCAAAACAGACAATCCGGAACTTCAGGAGAAGATCCGGGAGATGATCAATAAGGCAGAGCAGGAGATGAAGAACAAGAAATAAAGGAAGATAGGACCGTTGCCGGGAGTTTTAAATAAGGCCTTTCAGGGCTTCTGTACGGTCCTTATAAATGTCGAACCGGTCGAGAAGCCCCATGGTATCCAGGATCTTCCGGCCCGTTTCAGGCAGGCTGATGATCTTCAGCCAGCCATTAAGTTTCTTCAGTTTTTCATTCATCAGGAGAAGTATCTTGATACCGGTACTGCCAATGTACTGGACATTTTCACAATCCACAAAAATCTGATTTGATCCGTTATGGATTAGTTTTACTATCCGTTCCTCCACTTTTTCGGAATACTGGGGATCGAAGCGGCCTTCCAGATGAATAATGATGGCTGAGCCCGCGGTTTTCTCTATCTTTATTTTCATGGATGATATCATTATAATATTGTAAAAAAGATTGTCAAGAGAAAACCCGGGGAATAAAAAGTTGAAATCAGAAAAAATACCGCTATACTGGAAAAAAATTCAGGAGAATAAGATGGAAAAAGTACTGTGGGCGCCTTGGAGGATCGGATACATCCTTCAGCAGAAGGTCACAGGCTGTCTCTTTTGCCATGTGGTCCGGAAAAAAAAGGACAGGAAAAACCTCGTCCTGGAAAGGAAAAAGCACTGCTTCGTTATGCTGAATAAATATCCTTATAACAACGGGCATATCATGATCATTCCTTATGTGCACAGGGCAGATCTGGACAGGATCGAGGATAAAGTATTGCTTGAGATGATGCAGGCCGCCCGCGAATACGGCATCAGGATGAAGAAACGGATGAGGGCCGAGGGATTCAATATCGGCATCAATATCGGTAAGATCGCCGGGGCCGGCATTGCCGGACATCTCCACCTTCATGTGGTCCCCCGCTGGTCCGGTGACAGCAATTTTATGCCTGTCCTGGGAAAAACAAAAGTGATATCGGAATCCTTTGAATCCGTTTACGACAAGCTGTCCAGATAAATGAAGACTAAAATAAAAAGAATCATAATTGGACTGGTGATCCTTTTGTTCTTTAGTGCCGGTTATTATACCTGGTTCAAGATCATGGAGCAGAAACCTGAAGCCTTTGTCCGGTCCGATTTTCTTTTCATCTTTCAGACCAGGAACCTTTTTTCTCTCTTTAACCGGTTGAATGAATCCCGTCTGCTGGATACGATCTTTTATGACCGTGAGATGAAGGAGATGTACAGGATCCTGGTGGATGTGAAGCTCCAGCTCTCCCGTTCCAGTTCTTCCCTCCTTTCCCTGATCAATTTCCCGGCTACGCTGGTCATGAAACCGGACCACAGGATATTCATTGTTTTTGATACAGGACTCAGGACCCCTCTGCTCCAGGCCTCCTCTTTTGTATTCAAGAACCTTTTGTCCGGATCTGAAAAATATTCTTTTTCCCGGACCCGGTATAAGGACTTTATTATCCAGAAGATAACGCTGCTGGAAAAGAGGCAGAACCTGTATTTTTTACAAAGGAAGAACCTGCTGCTCTTCAGTACGGAAAGATCGGTCCTGATGGATTGCGCCGATCACTTCCTGTCCCGGGACAACCTTCTCGGGAACGAAAATTACCTTCAGGTCCGGGCTCAGATCGCGGGAAGCCGTATTTTAAGAATATATTTTAATACGGCTTATCTCCTGGCTGAGATAAAGAACAGGAATCCCGAGCTGTATCAGACTTTAAGGTCCTTCTCCATCCTTAATATAGCCGGTGTTGATCTGGATATTGGAAAGGAGGAGGTTGGCATGACGGGTTTTATCTCTACAGCCATCCAGGACGAAGCCCTTACCCGTTTTTTTCCCCGGGCACCAACCGGGATCAGCAGCTTGAATATCCTTCCTGATAAGACAGAGGATTTTATAACCCTGACGTTCCATAATTTCCAGGATGTCTGGAATTCCTTTAACCGGATACTGGTGCTGACGGAACAGAAAGAAAAGCAGGCGGAACTGACGCGGAACCAGAAATATATCGAAGGACTGTTCAGTCTGACCATGGATGAGCTGCTCTTTTCCTGGCTGGCTCAGGAAGTAACCCTGGCTCATGTGAAAGGGTATGAGGATCCTGTGGTGGTCATGGGAGTGAAAGACACGCGGAAAATGAAAGACCTCTTCAGCAGGCTGTATGAGAAGGCTATCCTGACCCGGTTCTCAACTATAAAATATAAAGGACGGGATATCCACCAGATCAAGCTCTCCTCTTTTTTCGAGTTTTTATCCAGTCTCCTTTCTCCTGATCTTATTATGCCGTATTATACGCTGTACAATGACTTTATTCTTTTCAGCCGGAGCCAGGATACGATCAAGGCCATGATCGACAGCCTGGAAAAAGATGAACTGATCCTTTTTAACGAGAAGGTTAAAAAAATATACAGTCAGATCCGGGAGGGGAACATACTGTCTTATTGGGACCTTTCTGAAAAAAGCATGAAAGGGATGGATGCCTCCGGTCTTTTCACGCGCATTATGAAGAATTATAATTACGGCATGGTCTCCCTGGAGTTCAGCGATAAAGGGATAAAGAGCAGGTTTGTACTCACCGAACCCAAAGCGAGCGGCATCAGAGTAATGAAGGACTGGCCGCTGCAGCTCCATTCTTCTGTCTGGGCTCCGCCGTTCCTGCACAGGATCGAAGCCAAAGAGCTGGAGGATATCCTGTTCGGGACTGAATCGGGAAAGGTCTATATTTATGACATTTTTGCCGAAAGCATCATGAACTGGCCTGTTAAGATGGATGGTGATCTAAGATCATCCCCTTTCCTTTTCAATCATCCTGTGAAGAAAGAAATGTGCGTGGGTGCTGTTTCAGTCCAGGGCCGGATATTCCTCTGGGATAAGAACGGTTTTTTAGTTCCTCCGTTTCCTGTTGCATTAGAAGGGGATATGGAGAAAACACCTCTTATTAAGGATATCAACAATGACGGCAGGCCTGAGATGATCCTGGCCAATGATAAAGGAAAGATCTTTGTTATCAACGGGAACGGAGAGCTCTTGCCGGGATTCCCGGTGGAAGTGGAGAAGAGCGTGTCTCCGGACATTCTGCTGCTGGATATAAACAAGGATAAGAATGAAGAGATCCTATGCTCGACCCGTTCCCGGGACGGGAGCCTGGTCTTTATCAACAACACCGCTGAGATCAACCGGGACAAGGTGCTTTCAACAGGCACCTTAAATATTTCCGCCCCTGTTATCCTGAAACAGGATGACAATTCATTTTATATTCTGCTCGTAACAGGGGATGGAATGCTTTTTATCTGGGACCAATCGCTCAAGCTGATCCCGGATTTCCCTCTGGCTTTTAACGCCAAGTTCGTCAATTCACCGGTGGCGGGTGATATTGATCTTGACGGTAAGAAAGAAGTCCTCCTGGTGGATTCCCGGGGTAAAATATATGCCTGTCAGTTCAACGGCCGGGTCATTATGCAGCAGGACCTTGATTTCAAACCCCTGGAGAACGAGCCAATCCTGCTTTTTGACGTGAACCATGATTCTTATCCGGAGATGATCATTCCCGGTACGGATAATCAGATCAGGTTTTATGACCGGAATTTCAGCCTGCTTTATACAATAAGCGGTTCTTTCACGCCTGTGATAAAGGATGTGGATAAAGACGGGAAATATGAGATTATAACAGCTACAGATGACGGGAACGTGTGTTTTTATAAAGCTCCGTGAACAACGGGTTTAAAAACCCTTTGCTACAAAGCACTACCCCTTTAGGTGTGTGCTTACCGCTGTATTTATCTGGCCGGAGCGAGGCTGATATGGCCTTCCTTATGCTGCTTTGCTGCTTTTCTTCTTTCAAAGATATAGTAAATAGCCGGTACCAGGATCAGGGTAATGAGCGTTGACACGAGCAAGCCGCCGAAAAGGGAAACACCCAGCGGCACCCACTGTTCAGCGCCTTCGCCTCTGGAGAGAGCCATGGGCAGCACTCCCAGAAGAGTGGTGATGGTGGTCATCATAATAGGCCGCAGCCTCATACTGCAGCCTGTCAGGATAGCTTCGGTCAGGTCATACCCTTCGGTCCTGCGCAGCTGGTTGATGACATCAATGAGGATGATGGCGTTGTTTACCACGATACCCACAAGCATGATGATACCGATGAAAGAATAGATGTTCAGCGTCACACCTGTAAGGAACAAAGCCCAAAAAACGCCGGTTATGGCAAAAGGCACTGAGAACATGATAATAAAAGGATCGATAAAGGATTCAAACTGGGCAGCCATGACAAGATAGACCAGGACAATACCCAGAAACAAAGCCTGGAAGAGCAGGCCGAAAGCTTCGCGCTGGTCCTTGGCCGTGCCCGAGAACTCATAACGGATCCCGCTGGGAACAGCGATTTTTTTCAGTTCAGCTTCCAGGTCATTTACAACCTCGGAAAGGGAACGGCCGTAGATCTCGCTGTCCACAGTCAAATACCGTTCCTTGTTCTTCCGGGTGATGGTCCTGGGCCCGGACTTGATTGTGATCTGGGCCAGGTTCTCGACAGATACGAATTTGCCGGACGGGGTTTTAATGAGTGTGTTCTTCACGTTTGCCAGGGCGTTCCGGTCCTCCGGCCTTAAGCGGATAAACACATCATACTCGTCCCCGGCTTCGCGGTAGCGGGTGGCTGTCTTGCCGGCAAAACTGTTCTTGACGGTATTGGCGATCTGGTACAGGGAAAGGCCGAGGTTCTGGGCTTTGATCCTGTCTACATCAAGCTGTATCTCGGACTTTCCGGTTTTCCGGGAAATGGTGATGTTGTTGATGCCTTTGACCCTGGCCATGATACTTTTTATTTTTTTGGCGAAGTTCATGGACATGTCCAGGTCGTATCCGTATATTTCCAGGGAAATGGGCTTACTGTTACCCATCGACATACCGCTGCTCGTCTGAAGGACGATCTCCTTGACTCCCGGTATCTTTTCCAGTTCCCGGGTGACTTGCAAAGCGATCTCTTTACCGCTCTGTCTCCGTTTTGATTTGGGCTTGAGCCGGACGATGAGCTGGATTATGTTGTTTCCCTGCGACATGAAACTGCCGAAACCGGATGAGCTTTTTCCCACGCGAACCGTGTAAAGCGTCTTTTCCGGAATGGTCTTTTCAATGATCTGTTCGATTCTTTTCTGGACAAGCTCGCCCTGGCTGAGAGGCGTGTTGTTCTCCAGTTCCACAGTGCCCTGGATCACGCCCTGGTCCTGCTCGGGCATGAATTCCTTTCCGATGAACATAAGCAGGAAGAGAGTCAGGATAAAGATGGCAGCAGAGATGATCATGGTATTGCGTTTATGGAGAAGGGCTTTGGCCAAAAAGGTCCTGTATTCGCATTTGATCTTATTCATGATCTTCTCGTTGATGCGGGAAGCCTGGATCCAGAACTTGTGCTTGGGTTTATCTCCCAGCATGAGCGAGGAAATGGAGGGGGTGAGGAACAGGGAAACGAAAAGGGATGCCAGGAGAACAATAACGATGGATAAGGCCAGCTGCTTGAAAAGGATGGCCACGATACCTGAGATGAAAAGGACGGGGAAAAAGATAACGATGGTTGTGAGAGTGGAAGCCATTACAGGCGCGGCCACCTGGGACGCTCCTTTAATGCTGGCTGTTTTGATATCCATTTTTTCTTCGAACCGGAGCCGGAAGATGTTCTCCGTAACAACAATGGCGTTATCCACAACCATGCCTATGGCAATGGCCAAAGAGGAAAGGGACATGATGTTGATGGTATATCCGAAAAAATACAGGAAAATAAAGGCCACGATCAGGGAAAAGGGGATGGTAAGGCTGATGATGAAACCCGCTTTCCAGTCCATGAGGAGCAGCATGATGGTCAGGACCACGAAGAGACCTCCCAGCAGAATGGATGAGCTGAGGTTATTGATGGAATCCTTGACGATCTGGGCTGTGTCCATATTGACCATTACGCTGACATCGTCCGGCAGGGTTTTCCTGATGGTTTCCAGTTTTTTCTTTATTCTGTTCACGACCTGGACTGTGTTGGCGCTGGACTGCTTCTGGATCATGACCATGAGGCCGTTCTCGCCGTTTACGTGCACGATCATGTTCTCTTCCTTGAAGGTGTCCTTGACGTCAGCCACATCCTTCAGGTACACGGGTATGCCCCGGGAACTGCCTATGATCACGTTTTTGATCTCATCGGGCTGCTTGAACTCGG
>JAQTRT010000080.1 GCA_028711675.1 bacterium
ATCATTCCATCTCCCTCGTGCTTCCGGAGTTAAGCTTTGCCGGCGGTGAGTTCTTTCAGGAGATCATCCGCGGTATCGATAACGTCGTGGAAAAGAATAATTTTACCCTTCTTTTTTCCAAATACGCCGAGGCGGAGAACTCATTTTACCGTATCATGAACGAGAACCGGATAGACGGGGCCCTTGTGCTGGGCGATATTTTCACGGTGAAGGAACTGGAGGTGATGGATGCCTTCAATATCCCGATCGTTATCGTGAATTACAGGATACAAAAGCAGATGAAGAACCTGATCGATGTATTCAGCGATAATGAAAGGGGCGGTGAACTGGTGGCGGAGCATCTTATCCTGCACCACGGGAAAAGGAAGATCCTGTTCCTGGGCGGCGGGGATAAATATCAGGCCAATATTCTCCGTTTGAAAGGCCTGATGAACGTGGCTGAGAAGCACGGTGTGCCCGTGCAGGTCATCAACGGAAAGTTCGAGACCGGTTTCCGGGACGGCCAGGAGATCATCGGCCGTCTGATCAGGGAGAAAAAGATGGAATACGACGCGGTCTTTGCGGCCAGTGATTCACTCGGTGTGGGCGTTCTTAATGCCCTGATGCAGTATCAGATCAAGGTCCCTGAAGACGTAATCCTTGTTTCTTATGATAACACCCAGATAACCAATTTCTATCCTATTACCATAAGCTCGGTTGAACAGAATGCTTATCTTATGGGTGTGAAAGCAACGGATATCCTGCTGTCTAAGATCTTAAAGAAAGAAGCTTCTGCTCCCCTGAGCGGCATTAAAGTAGGCCCGGAACTTGTTATCCGGCATTCCTGCGGCTGTAAAATATAATATGATACAGGCTTCCGGAACAGCTATAGGTTTCAAGTTAAAAGATCTGCTGCTGCACGCTTACTTCTTATTCAGATAATTATTGATATCTTTGGTCACTTCATTGAGAGTAGGCAATAATTTCGCCTGGTTCAGGAAAACAGGGTCCATCTTTATGGAGATAATGCTCTTATTGATATAGTTCCATTTGGATGTGAACGGATCGAATTTAACATATTCCACTGCCTTGTTGAGCATCTTTTTATTAAGGGGTTTATCCTTGGATAAAGCCCATGCTTTTGAAGCAGCCAGCCTTTTTTCAGCAGGCTGGGCCAGTCCGATTTTAGCCAGGTCTTCCTGGGCATCCGAGCTGGCAAGCCTTTTTAAGATCTCCCATGCGATCTCTTTGTTCTTGCACCATTTCAGGATTCCGTAACCGGACCCGCCTGAATTAAATCCTCTTGTGTTGTTCGGTCCCTTGGGGAACATGACCACATCCCAGTCAAAGCTCGCGCCTTTTCTTAACTGGGGTGTTTCCCAGACCCCGGAACAGTACATGGCCAGCTTACCTGTTTTAAAAAGTTCCTGGTAACCGGCCTGCAGGGTGGAGGGAGTGGGCATGACCTTATATTTATACATCATATCCAGATAGAACTGGAGCCCCTGGATGGTCTTGGGAGCGTTGAAAAGGCATTTTTTCGGATTCTTTACATTATCCACAAGGGCGCCGCCGTAAGCATAAACAAAGTTCGGCCAGGCCCAGGTATAAAAACCATACTGCGTGATCTGGCCTTTTGCGTCCTTCTTTGTCAGTTTTTTCGAAAGATTGAGGAGGTCGTTCAGGTTCCACTCATCAGTGGGAAAAGCCAGGCCTTCCATATTGAACAGGTCCTTGTTATAGTAAACAACGGCAAAAGGGGCTACATCCCTGGGGATAATATAGATAATATCGTTCACGGTGAACCGGTCCACGATGGTGGGGAAATAATTCTTGATGTTAAATGTTTTGTCCTTGCTGATGAAGTCGTTCAGCGGGACAAAAAGCTGCTTATCATAAAAATCCACGAACAGGTTCACTTCGCAGAAGGCGATATCAGGGGGTGTACCGGCAGCGGATTCTGTCAGAATTTTCTGGCTGAAGATCGAGGGATCATTGCCGATGGCGATATGCTCGAGTTTAAGCTTGACCCCCGGCAGTTCTTTTTCGATCTTTTCAGCGATCTTCCGGATGGCCTCGACTTCTTCAAAAGAACCCCAGAAAGCGATCTTTATCTGCTGCTTGGATGAAGGCTGCTTGGGCGCGCAGGAGAAGATCGTGCAGATCACCAGGCAGACCAGTAATGTTTTTAAAAAATTTCGCATTTTTTCCTCCTCATAGATGGTTCTAAATTGCTGATATTTTACTCATTTAGAATATAATGTCAATATAAATCTGAAAGGGGAGCCCGGACGTTCTTCACAATAAATTATACGATTTACGTCAACAGCACACTTTTCGACGATATTTTTTTGACTTTTTACTTGACAAATCATTCGAATTGATGTATTATATACGGTACTAATAGTTAATTAAACGTCACACTGTAAATACAAACCATTGTACAGCATTCTTTTTGGTTTAAGGAAGTTGAGTGAGGATCATCAGTCTATTCTTACTTGTCTTATTCTATAATGGCTCTTTGTTTGCACTGAATTCCGGGAGAGAGGACGTAGTTAACTATGAAAAATACGGCGTTTTTCTGAATGTCGGAACAGGGAATTACAGATATGTTATCAAAGACATGAAGGGATTGAAAGAAGCCATCGGCCCTGGTCTGTTCCCGAATTTCGATGCGATAAAAAAGGACTCTGATTACATAGAAGCCGAGATCAATGGCGAGCTGGAAGGATTCCTCTGGGATTTTGTGGATAAAAAGAAGAAGCCCATGATCAATTTTTATAAATGGGCTGTCACACCTGAGGAAACGCTGGGCGTTAAGCTTTTTTATGCGGGTTATGCCCTGGAAAAAGCAGGCATGCTCAAGGAAGCCATTAAGGCTTATTATGCCATGCTTGTCCATACGCCAAAATGCATATCTTATACCTACTGGCATACCCCTCTGTACATGGGCCGCATCGCCCTGGACAGGATCAAGCTCCTGCTGCGCCAGAATCCCGGCCTGGGTCTGAAACTGGTCGATGCGAAGATCACGATAGCGAAATGTTATGATAATGACCAGGCGAACGATAAATATACATTTGTCAATCCGGGCAAGCTGATCAAAGTAAAACCTTCTGATGTGATCGACAAGCCCGTTGACCTGAATGATTTTAAAGTGATCGAAACCCGGGGCGGCAGCCATGTGAGCCTGAAAAAGTATAACAACGGCCACTGGCAGATGTTTGTGAATGGAAAGCCCTTCATCATAAAGGGAATGGCTTATTCCCCCAACCTGATCGGGAAAAGCCCTGATTACGGCTCGCTGGTCGTGAACAGGGACTGGCAGTTGATCGATGAGAACAACAATAAGATCAATGACGTGTTCTTTGAATCCTACGTCGATAAAAATATGAATAACCAGAAGGACGATGATGAGCCTGTTGTGGGTGACGCTAAGCTGATGAAAGAGATGGGCGTGAACACCCTGAGGCTGTACCATCACGGCTTTAACAAGGAATTGTTCCGTAAACTGTACAAGGAATACGGGATATCCGTCCTGATGGGAGATTTTCTGGGAGTCTACGCCATCGGCTCTGCGGCTGACTGGAACATGGGAACGGATTATTCCGATCCCGTGCAGCAGGAGAACATGATAAACAGCGTCAAGGAGATGGTGGAGGAATACAAGGATGAGCCTTATGTCCTGATGTGGGTCCTGGGAAACGAGAATAATTACGGCGTAGCCAATAATGCCAAAGATAACCCGGAGGCGTTCTACGGTTTTGTCCAGGAAGTGGCCAAGCTGATCCACAAGATGGACCCGACCAGGCCTGTGGCTCTCTGCAACGGCGATTTCCTTTACCTGGATATCCTGAGCACGCGGTGCATGGAGATCGATGCGCTGGCTATCAATTCCTACAGGGGCAAACTGGGTTTCGGGGATTCCTTGTGGCAGGCAATCGCTGAAAACGCAGGGAAGCCGGTCTTTATCTCCGAATACGGCTGCCCGGCCTATGGCGGCGTGAATATGACCCAGGAGGAGGCTGATGCCGGCCAGATGGAGTACCATAAAGGGAATTGGGAGGATATTTGGTACAACAGGGCTGGCATGGGATTCGGGAACAGCCTGGGCGGCATTATCTTCGAGTGGACGGACGAATGGTGGAAGGCAGGGACCGGAGCTGATCCTAATGTTCATGATATTCAGCCCCAGTTCGGCGCTCCTTTTCTGGACGGTTGGAGCTATGAGGAGTGGTTCGGGATCTGTTCACAGGGCGATGGAAGCGACAGCCCTTATCTCAGGCAGTTGAGGAAGTCCTATTATTATTATAAGGACGTATGGAATAAATAATTAATGCAAATTGATCTGTTCGGAAAAGGAACAGATAACTCAATATTTTTTTAAATATTGAATAAAAAGTTAATGACAAAGGAGGTGATTGGATTAAAGTGTGATTAACCGATTGTTAAGATTATAAAGGAGGAACAATATAATGAAAAAGATTATTATTCTCAGCTTGCTGATCTTTTTTGTTAGTTCAATGACGCTTTCAGCTCAAGAAGATGCGATCTTAAAAGGGCTCAAGATCAAGGGAGGATTTCCGTTCTACGTCTACACCGACAGCTTCAACCGTTTAAACCATTACATCCCGAGCGGCTGGATGGGAGATTACGGCGATATCAAGTACAATGACCGCTGGAATCAGAATCCCATGTCCGGCAAGACCTGTATCCAGATCAAGTATACCGCGGAAAGGAAACAGGGCGCTGGCTGGTCCGGCGTTTACTGGCAGAACCCGGCGAATAACTGGGGTACTTCCAAGGGCGGATATGACCTGACCGGGGCCAAAAAACTCTTTTTTAACGCCCGCGGTGAGAAAGGAGATGAACTGGTCGAATTCAAGGTCGGCGGTATAACCGGCCAGTATTCCGATACAGCCGGCGGTACGACAGGTCCTGTTGAACTGTCCAAAGAATGGAAAATGTTTGAGATCGATCTGACTGACATGGATATGAGTTTCATCAACGGAGGTTTTTGTGTTGTGTTCTCGGGCGATGCTAATCCCGACGGATGCACCTTCTACATTGATGAGATTTATTATACTGATAAAACAACACCTTTGAAAGACGATAAGAGTTCCAAAAAGGACGATAAATCTTCCAAGGGCAAGAAGTAAGCAGCCGTTCAGTCATAAGACGACTTAAGGTACGATAAGAATACTTTCAGGCTGCCGATTTAAGTTGGATCCCGGCTCTCGGGTGTATGGGATGGTTAAGGGAAGAGCGGACCTTGAGGTCTGTTCGGGAAGCTGGAATTAAATCGGCAGCCTGTTCTGTTTTAAATTTGCGCGAAGCGAGGCGTTTCATCTTAAAATAGATTCAGCTGAGCTTCTCCTGTCTCTTCTGTATCTCTGTGCCTCGGCGTCGTTTATCTGACTGATCCGGTATTAATCTATGCGTTTTATTATAATTATATTATCGATTTTACTGGGTGTATCGAACCTGTTCCCGTATGCCATCCAGATCACACAGTCGCTTGAAGGAGGATGGACCCTTTTAGATGAGAACAGCGAACCTTTTGTTGTGGAAGGTGTCTGTTATTCTCCCACTCCCATCGGCCAGACGGTCTGGGAATACAACCTTGGCGGGGATCTGAACAGTCCCTGGCTCGTGGACGCGGACCTGATGCAGGCCATGGGTGTGAATGTGATCCGTATCTATAACAAGGGAACAGAGACAGGGATGGAGGAATTCACCCGCTTCATCCGCCAGATGTATAAATTATATTCTATTTATACTGTTTTTCCTCTGCCTCTGAACATGCAGGGTGCTAATTTTGCGTCGGAGGAGTATAAAGCCAGGGCCAAGAAAGAGATACTTGAGACCGTGGAGCAGTACAAGGATACAAAAGGCATCCTGGTCTGGCTTCTGGGGAATGAGATCGATTATTCTTTTTTTGATGATAAAGCGTTCTGGGACACCAAGGAGCTCCGTGATCTGACTCCTTTTCAGCGGGCCAAGGCAAGGGCCCGGATGGTGTTCGAATTCCTGAACGAGATTTCCGAAGAGATAAAAAAAATAGACGGCGATCATCCGGTTGGGGTCAGTCTGGGTAAGACCGATTTTTTCAGCCTCATCAAGGAGACTTTACCGGGTGTTGATTTTATCGGTTTGAATTATTACCAGGGCCGGAATTTTTCCAGTGTCTGGAGCCTGATCAGAAAACAGGATAAACCCATCCTGATAACGGAATTTGGATACGACGCTTATAACACCAAGAAGATGAAAGAGGATGAGGAGACCCAGGCTCAGTTCATCGTCAGTCTCTGGAATGATATTAATAAACAGGTCATCGGCCGGAATACAGGGTCTTTATGCCTGGGAGGCTGTTTGTTCGAATGGACGGACGAGTGGTGGAAATTTGAATACGGTGATCCCCGGATCCATGAACCGGAGGGGACGTGGGCCAATACAGCCTGGTTCGACTATGACCCGGCCAATCCCAATAATGTGCAGGAGGAATGGTTCGGCATCCTCCGTATCAGTACCAATACCAACTTTGGGACCATTAACCAGAGGATCCCGCGCAAAGCTTATCATAAGTTGAAGGACCTCTGGAATCCTAAAGTGGAATGAACCGGCCGGAACAGGACAGGGGATCAAATGAAGAGGGGTATTTCCATGAGAGGGCAAAAAATCATATGTCTGCTGGTTTGTCTCTTGTTTTCCGTGATCTCTCTTGAGGCACAGACCAACAGATCAGGTTCAAATAATATCATTCAGCAAAAAGATACGGTTTCGGATACGAACATGCGGGGGACAATGACCAACACCCGTCCGGGTCCGGAGACAAATATCACGAAAGAGCCCGGCCGTAAGATTAATAAAAAGAACAGGAAAAAGGGCAGGGGTTCAGAGAACGGGGATGATGAGGATTCGTATAAAAAAATATTAAAATTCCCGTTCCATGTATTTTCGTATAAAGCCTATACCTCTTATTATGTCGTATCCGGGTATATGGGGGACGTGAACTGCGTAAGGCTTTTAAAGATACAGGATACCTATTCCTATAAGAACAGCCTGAAACTGATCTATAACCCCCGTTATTCCCAGGCTAATAAAGGGTGGGCCGGTCTTGGCTGGCAATGGCCGCCCAATAACTGGGGAGAGAATAAGAAAGGCGGGTATGACCTGTCTGAGGCAAAATACCTTTTTTTCTGGGCCCGGGGTGTGAAAGGCGACGAACTTGTGGAATTCAAGATAGGAGGGGCAAAAGGACCTTATGGCGATACGGACGAGGCCAGTACAGGCGTTATCAGCCTGTCGAGGAAATGGGAGCTGTACAAGATCGATTTGCGGGGAAAGAACCTGAAGAACGTGATCACGGCCCTGACCATCATTGTGACCCAGCAGCTCAATCCAAATGGCTTGACTTTGTATTTAAATGAAATATACTATAGTAAGAAGGATACTCCGGAACAGACCCGTTTGTTTGATTATTCCAGCCCTGTGGACAAACAAGAAGGTGACTTGAAATGACGGAACCTACAATTGATTTCTCTGCCGCGGAAACTATAAGCGAAAATATAATCAACGGTTTCATAGACAAGGACCTTGTCGATAGGGACACTCAGAAGGCCGTGGACCTTCTCATCGAAAAACACGGAAAGAAGTTATTCTCCCTTATTATCTATAAAATAACCAACCTGGAATACCAGCCGGCCAAGGCCAAGGAACTCTGGGACGGGATCGTTTCGCACCGCTACCATTTGAACAAGTTGCTGAGGCGGGATACGGGTGTTTATGTGGCAGCCATGGATTATCTGATAAATATCTCGAATAAATATATTAAAAAGCCTATTATTATTGAAGATTCGTATCTTCAGTCCATGCGGAAGAACTCCCTGGTCGATACCAGTACAGGACTGTATAACATTAGTTATTACAGGAAAAGGATCAAAGAGGAAACAGCCAAGGCCAAACGGCAGAACTCCCCTTTATCGCTCCTTTTGATCGATATTGATGATTTCCGTAAGATAACGGAATATGCGGGCCGGGAAGAAGCCGATGAGATACTGGACGAGATCATCAAGGTGATCAAGGTTTCCATCCGCTCTTCGGATATCTTTATCCGGTCGGAAATGGGTGAGTTCATCATTGTCCTGCCCAGTACTCCCAACCGTGATACCCTGCTGGTCGGGGAGAAACTGAGGGAGAAGATCGAGAACCTGAACCTGAAAAAAAAGGTGACCATCAGCGGCGGAGTGGCCACGTATATTCCGGACAGCAACAAGAAAGAAACCATGGATATCCTCGATATCGCTAAATCCGCCCTGTATCAGGCTAAATATGAAGGGAAGAACCGTATCTGCAATTATGAAACGGAAAGAAGGAGATACAAAAGGATACCCATCAAGGAAGACCTGAAGATCAGCATCAATGTGGTGGCGCCTGCTGTTCTCCAGAAGAAGATCAAGAATTTAAAAGATATCAGCAAGAGCGGCATTGCCCTGTATGTTGAGGATATCCAGATGAACAAGCTTGATTCCATAGAAGGGTTCATCCGGAAGGATGAGAACCTGATCAAGTTCAACGGCCAGGTGGTCTGGTCCAACCAGATCGCTGAGAACGTGTACGAAGTAGGCGTGAAGTTCCTGTAACTTTTCCTGTCATGAAATAACCTCCCCTGGAAATTTCAATCATCCTCTTGTTACTGCCCGGTCTCAAGAGAAAAAATTTTCGTAATATTCCGGAAATTTCTATTTTTTGTGAATAAAATAGTTGACAATGAAATTTCCAATGCTATATTCTAACAACCGTTTGTATTAATAATTATGTTCGAAAGTTGACAAAACAGGATTTTCGGTGTATAATAAAGTGTGTATTACAAACGTTTGTATAGAAGGGACAAAAAAATCGGTAGTAGAGGTTGACAAAAATTTCATTCGGTGGTATAATACAACGATACACTTTCAATAAGAAGGAAATGGAGCAGTCCCGCCTGCGGGCCTTTTCAGTAAGGTTCACAGTGGATAGGTTTTAAAGGAAAACCATGAACTGCTCGAAACTCATATAAAAGGAGGTGAACGGAAAAAGGAAAGTTGAATTTTTGCCGAGGCGAAAGCCTCAATCAGAATATTATCAAAAGTTGGGGGGACCCAAGTTTGATAGGCGGGTCATTGAGATGACCTGCAGAAAACCGTAGGAGGTACTATAATGAAGAATTTCAAAACCGTACTTGTAATTTGTCTGCTTTTAGTTGCATTTACAATGACACTGTATGCAGCTTATTCAATTAAAAGAACAGCGGTCTTTACAGCCCGCGTTAACGTCACGGGAGCCACCAATACGGCTCTCTATGCCCAGATCTTTAACAGGTTGACATCTGCGGCCGACACCATCGTGTCCTGGTCCAACATCAATCTGCCTTTACCTTCAGGTACAGCATGGAGAATTGCCAATCATTACGTAAGAATGACCTATACCAACTTCCTTGCTCCCTGGGGCATTACCTTTGCAGCGGATAATACCAATACAGCTATTGCCAAACCCAAATTCACGGGTTCGGTCGATGTTGGCGGAGTGCTGGTCAATTCCAACCTTCCCAGCGCAGGCTTGCAGTTAGCCTGGCAGGTTCAGCAGGATACGGCCTCTTATCAGCCGCCCCGGATCGCCGATCCTCAGGCAGGAGCCTTCACCAATACAGGATGGGCCTGGAAATATATGCTGAACCAGATGTCCACAGCCTGGTCCAACAGAGCTGAGAATGATGCTACCATGGGCACCGCATCTGTTAATTACTATGCCACACCCGTCAACCAGTCTGGAAGGTTATGGGGTTCTGCGGCAGCAGAGAGAGGAGCCTGTTCATCGCCTGTATATATTTACTTAGCTGCTGATTTTTCAACAGCGAGTATCTCGATCTATAAGTCAACTGCTCTGACAGTTGAAATGTTCAAACCCTAATTGAAAGAATAATAAGACAGGAGCGCCTCTTGCAGGCGCTCCTGTCTTTTATGTCCGCACCAGAAGCTTTGATCAGGGCAGGGGTGAAAGCGCAAGCTCTTTTCCATTTCCCGATATCGTATCATTCTGATTTTCTTTACCCGTATCTTTGAGGTACAAGCGGTAAAATATGGATTTTATGATGGAAAGAAAAAATAAAGTCAGTATACTATCTTTCGGGAACAAGGTGCATCATAATGAAAAAAGGTCTTATTATATCAATATATATACTTGCTTTCCTGGCCGCCGATCTGTATTCCTCGGTCTTTACCAATATAAAGATCAGGAATATATCGGATGATATAACAAATCATGTTATTATGTGGACCAATATCACGGCCGCGTCCCAGAACTGGATCGTGGCCGACCAGTATGTCCAGGTAAATTACTGGACCAACCATACCATCGTGACAGGCTGGGGGCTTCAGATCTATACGCATAACCGGACTAATGTCGCGATCCCCCGTTTTAAAGGGCTTTCCAATGCCAATTCCCTGGTCGATATGACCTACTCCAATTACCTTCTTCCTATGGCCTGGCTCATCAAGACCAATAAATCCAGACCGCCAAGACCTACCGAGCGGTTCGATTATACGGGTTTCGATACGTATGACTGGCACTATCTTACGGACAAGAGCACAAGGGGATTTACGAACGAGAAGGATTATTTTGTACCCTGGAACCAGGGAGGGATCGCCTGGCACGAAGCGTACCGCCAGCAGAAGCCGTTCAAGGGTTATCTTTATTTTGCCGCCAAGTTCGAGAACCTTCTTATATCACGTTATCAGACCTCTCAGCTGCGTGTCGAAGAATACGTTAACAATCAAGCCAAGTTCATAAATAGTTTCTGGATCTTTACCAATGCCTGGATCACTCCTGTTCCCAACCATTATACACCGGAATACGAGAACTGGGGAGCAGGCGGCGCTCCGTTTGCCAATTATAATTATACGTCCGATTATCACAGCCCCGGCGGAAGCATACGGTTCTGGCTCGGTCCCAACTGCCAGGGCGCGTATGTCTGGTTCGAACCGTATCCCTGGGCTCCCATCGGGCAGAATTACGGATATGACCTGACCGGCGCTAAAAGGCTCACGTTCTGGGTAAAAGGGAGCAACACGTATACCGGAATAATCTATGCCCAGATCGGCGGCACCGGCGAGT
>JAQTRT010000327.1 GCA_028711675.1 bacterium
CCTCGTATGTGTTGTAGTCATAAAGCCCTTCGCCCCATTCCTCGTTCTTCCCGAACTTGTCGAACTCCTTATAAAAACTGATGCTGGGTTTGATCGTCAGGTCCCTGCCGGCTTTCACGATGGGTTTGAGCATGAAATAATGGTTCTGAGCCCGTTCGGAGAATTTTGTCTCGGCCGAATCGCCGATCCCGGGGCCGGTATATTTAAGCTGATAATATCCGATAAGAGCTATGCTCCGGTTCAGGGATTGGATATAAGCCAGATCCGTGGATAAGTTATTGAGAAAATAAATGTTGCCGGCTGTAAAAAAAGTACCTTCCTCAATGCCCAAATGGAACAGCATCTGGCCCGAAAGGGCCGGGGTGCACAGAAAGAATATAATCAAGAGTATTTTTATTTTTTTCATGGTCTTGTCTCCTTGTATACCGGGAATATTACAGATTCACGTGAATATTGATATAGCCGTGGAGGAGCAGGAAACTGTCGGGGAAAAAGCTCAGCCCGTAATCAAAGACCGTAGAGGAAATCTGGACCTTGGAGAATATCTTCTTTATCCCGGGATAATACCCGATTATTGCTGAGACCTCTTTACCGGAAATACGCAGATAGTTAATGCCGGCATAAATGCCCAGTTCCTGATAAAAAGAATCGATCTGGGCCAGGTTTGAGAAATCCAGGCCGGTCCCGCCGGATCCGGAGTCGCCGATGTCTTTTATGTTCAGTTTGATGCTGCCCATGGTATATTTGATCCCGCCGAAGAATTTCAGGTCATCGCTCATGGGTCTGGCCAGGGTGAGGAAAGGGGTATAGCCTTCTGCCGAGGCTGAAACATCCTCCGCGGGCAGGAACGACAGACCCACGATATTCCAGTAAGAGAAACCCGGGGTGATCTCCGGGATGACAGAATCGCCCTTGTAAGCCCTGTATTTTACTTGGATGTTCCCTACAGTCAGAAGATCCCAGATAAGGGATGTATTGACCTGGAATTTCTTCTGGCCCGGAGTGGGGATCAGATTTTCCGTGTCTGTGTTCAATTCAATGAAAAAATCGTTCGGCCGGGTGATAAACTCAAGTCCCGTCTTCATCAGGGAAGTTTCAAAGTCGGCCAGCAAAGTGCCAGCTACAAAAAGAAAAACCAGAACAGTCGTTGTTATTCTCATAAACTCTCTCCTTATTAAGCTTATATAATTATTTACTTTCTGTTTATATCTTAAGGATGATGGATCAAAAATGATGAACCATGAACATTTTTACACAGGTGCACAAGCCGGGTCTCGGGACTAAAATGTCTCCTGGATCAGCACAAACATGATATCCGGTATGGCTACGATGTCTATATCCCCTTTCAGCAGGTCGCTGGAACTGAGGATGATCTCTCCGGCCATGCTGTTGAAAATGTTCAGGACGTTGCCGCTCGACTCGAAATATTTCGAAGAGAGGACCTGTCCGTTATTGTTGATCACGGCCATGCGTATGTTCAGGGTACGGGTTACGGAGGGATTATCCTTTTCGGTCAGTTCCAGCTTGCTGAGGGACTGAAGCTGGTCCTCGCTGGACTCCACCTCGATCACGTCCTCGTCAAAATTACCCGTTTTGCTCGTATACGCCTTGCCGTTCACAGTGTAACTGTCCTTAAACTTGTCCGCTACAGGATCGTACTCCCCGGTCCACTTGAACACATCCTCACCGGCAGCCTTTTTTGCTCCCATGATGATCTCGCGCCTGGACATCTCCACGTCATCCTGTTGAAAAAACTCGCCCCAGTTCTTGAAATTGTCCGGCAGTTCCTTGTTGAAGATCGCGGTAAAGTCAAAATACGCGATCCCGTCAGCTCTTTTGGTGATATTAAGGATCTGGAAACTAAGCTTGTCCTTCTTGCGGAACATCTGCTCCACGCGCACAACGTTCCCGTGAATGTCCCGGAGCGTCCGGCCTGCAGTCAGGTCATCGCTCTTCAGCTTGGCAGTCATGTCCCTTTGTTTTTCCAGATTCCCCTTTTCGTTATTTATCTCATCCTTTAATTCGCTCTTCAACCCCTTTCCCTGCTTAAAGAAGACGGGTATACCGCTCATCATGTCCTGCATGTCCTTATCCGTCATCTGACGGCTCTCTCCCAGTTTTCCGTCCGGACCCAGCGTAATCATGAACCCCTTGTCCACGTTTACTTCCTTGTTGAGCAGCTTGGAAAAAAAATTCACCACGCCCGCGCCAACGTACAGGGTAGAGCCCTGTTCTGTCTCTTTCATGACAAAGATGGTACCACGAACCCCTGCTACGGCTGTGGGCGTCTCGATGGAGAACTTTTCATTCTTTCCCAGCTTGGCGATGCTGGTCCATATCTTGCCGAAAGTAAGCCCCAGGACAGTCTCTTTTTCATTGGCCTCGTTCAACCGGTCCTTTTTCAGCTCGAACTCCGAATTTGCCGCGATTCTTATCTTCACGTCCTTGCCCAGGAGCACCTGAGCCGAGGAATTCTGTTTGGTGATGACCTTGTCCCCTTCCTGGATCTTCATGTTCAGTTTGGCATCCATGAACTGGCCTGAGGATCTCATGACACTCACTTTCCCCAGGAGAAAGTCGATTTTACCTGAGCTTTCTTTTCCGCCGGCTGCATGTAAAGGAACCGTTATAAGTATGGAAAGAAGTATCAATAACATCTTTTTTTGCATACAAAGCCTCCCTTTATTGAATTGATCTTTTATTTAATAACTTATTAAATAACTTATTATAGTATATCACAATATTCTAAAATGTCAAGTCAAACGAGAAAACACGGTAAGCACGATAATCCGCGGGAGCAGGATGTCTGGAAGAAAAAA
>JAQTRT010000001.1 GCA_028711675.1 bacterium
CCATAAGTATAGGAAGAGGATTAATGGGAACCCCCATAATATGGGCAACTGTATCAGGCAAAGCCAGGCTTTTTATCCATAAAAAATCAGCACTTCTAAGCTCCAGAGAATATTGAAGCATATCCCAGATAGCGAAAAAAATGGGTATTTGTAAAATTAAAGGAAGACACCCGCCAAAAGGATTCACTTTATATTTTTTATATACATTCATCAATTCCACATTCAATCGTTTTGGATCATTTTTAAACTGTTCTTTTACCTGATTGATGATAGGCTGGATTTTCTGCATTTTTGCCATAGAGTCTAGCTGTTTATGCGTTAACGGATATAACACGATCTTGATAAAAATAGAGAATAGAATAACAGCCAGACCGAAATTATGGACAAGCTTATTCAGAAGGATCAAAACATCCAGGAAGAAATTTCCCAGTTTGTTCACGATCTTACCCACGAACAGCCGTTGGGTCAATATCGAGCTCTCCAGACTATTTAATTTTTTTTCTTTTCGGAAGGTATCCCTTAGTTTTGGGCCTGCATAAATGGTGTAATTATATTCGATCTTCTCCATTGCAGATAATTTATTCCGGTCGATTTCACTTGAGATTCCGCCTATATATATATTCCCGTCAGAATAAAAGACTGTTTCCTTGATACGATAGGATTCATCCGGGATCATGGCAGCGATGAAATATCGGTTATAAAAAGTTACCCATTTCATGTTCTCATCTTTTTTAATCACAGGCTGGTCAAGCTGTTTGCCTTTTATCTTTATTTGATTTAATTTTTCAAGCTGGTAATAACCTACTGTTAAAATATCATATTTATCGATCTTATCTACAGGTCCTAGGACCGGTTGCCATTTTAACACAATCCTATTAAAGCTAATATCCGTTTTATCAACAGCTTGAAGCGTAATTTTCAGATTAAAATAATATGCATCGGACGGGAAGATGTATTCTTTGATTATATTCACCGATCTGTTGCGGGAAGTAAAAACAATTCTGTCCTTATATATTGCACCAGAATATAATGACGTATCATTCCCGGGAAAAGTTCCGAGATCTTTATCTGCGAGAAGCTTGATATCCAGAGGATAAAAATATTTATTTTTTATTTTATCCTCATAGATTAAAGTGACTGGTTTAGAATCATGGATATTGGCGTATTTTTTTAATTCAATATTTTTAATCCGTCCACCCAGGGTACTTAAATAATATACAGCGTTCTGATTTTCAAATTTAATGATTTCTTCTTGGGCTATCTGAGGATTTTTCAAGGCCTGGAACATGATCTGATGATTGTTGTTATCTGAATAATTATAGGGATCAACGGCCTTGACAAGAAAATAATAATTTTGAGAAGGATCGAATTGATTGATGGAATAACTTGTATTTGAAGTAGTAGCGAATGGCTGGTTTGGGAGAGCGATCTTATTGTTTTCAGCGGAATAAACCATATACGTTACAGGATATTTAGAGATTGCTTTTTCCCATGATAGGGTCAGGGCCTGGCTCTTTTTGTTATATTGAATATTTTTTAATCCGGCAAACTGGATACGGTTATTCTGGGGAACAGGCTGGTAATTTCGCTTTAAATAATAAGACCACATCATTAAAATAATTAAAGTAAATATAACAGCCCAGATTGTATTCTTAGTCATGTTTCACTCCTATTATCGTAATGGATCAAATCCGCCGGAAAATAATGGATTACATTTTAAAATACGAATGAAGGAAAGAAGGAAAGCCTTTAAAAAATAATATTTTTTAAAGGCAGACAAAGCGTATTCAGAACAGGTGGGTTCGAACCGGCAGGTACGGGGTTTATTTTTAAAAAGGAACTGATATAATTTTATTAAACTGATGGCAATATTCCTGAGAAAAAGATCGAAATATTTTAATAACCGTAACATGATGGGGTTACAGATCACCGTTCATCGGATACAGTTAATTTCCATCTGCCTTTTTTTCTTCTTCTTTTAAGAACATCCTGACCGGATTTGGATTTCATCCTTTTCCTGAATCCATGAGTTTTTTTTCTTCTTCTATAATGCGGCTGGAATGTACGTTTCATTAAATTTCTCCATAATTTTTTTATATATCTTAATGAAAATAATAATTTTGTCAAGTTATTTTAAAAAAAAGTATGGAAAAAGAAAATCAATTGATTATCCTACTTTTATGAAAAAAAAGGCGGATTTATGGTAAAAACACAATTACATCAAAAAGAGAACATGAATACATGTTTTAAGAGAAATAAACTTCTCATCAAGTCCTTTTTAAAGAATTTCTTAAATCAAAAAAAAAGACCTTTTTCCAAGGTCAATCAGTGGGGATACGATCTTTTAAAACGTGTTTTTTATTTTAGTGTACAGGGGAAAATGATCCGAGGAGGATTAATCCTTCTCTCCTATGAAATGTTCAAAAAAAAGATTGATACCGCTGCTGTCAGAATGGCGGCTGCAATGGAACTCGTTCATTCTGCTCTTTTAATCCATGATGATATCATGGACCATGATGATGTACGGCGTGGAGACAAAACCATATATGCCCAGTATCAGGATATCGGAGCAGGGGTAAGAACAAAAGATCCGCTTCATTTCGGTGAATCCATGGGTATATGCGTGGGTGACGTCATTTTTTTTCTATCCAATGAATTAATCTCCTCGATTCCGGTCCAGGCAGGAATAAAGGAGCTGATTATGCGGTATTGGTCGGAAGAACTGGCCAAAGTGGGAACAGCTCAGATGCAGGATATTTACTTCGCAATTACAAAAGAAATACTTAGGGAACGGGATATCCTTAATATGTATAGATATAAAACAGCACGTTATACATTTTCACTGCCTTTGGTTTTAGGAGCCATGGCTGCCGGACAGAAGAAGCAGATCTTGTCACGGCTTGAACAGCTGGGGGAAAATCTGGGTATTTTGTTCCAGATCAAGGATGATGAAATCGGTTTATTCGGAAGAGAAGAAGATACCGGAAAGCCCGTTGGTTCTGATATCAAGGAGAATAAAAAGACCTTATACCATTATTATTTATTTAAAAATTTATCCGGAACGAAAGATCACCCGTTAAAGGACCTTTTTGGCCGGGAAAAAATCACATCATCCATGGTTCATGAAATCCGTTCTTTTATCATATTATCCGGGGTAAAGAATATTATTGATAAGAAAATGCAGCTTTTGGAAAAACGCTCTAAAAAAATGATACAGACCCTTCCTGTCCCCGTAGGGTATAAAAATATCCTTCATGAACTGGTGGAATTTAATATGAACCGTAGATCCTGACCTTTTATTCTACCGGATTGGAAAAAAGATCAATTATCTTTTTGAAAAGAATAATACTTTTCTTTTTTTCCGGAGGAAGGACAAATAAAAATCTGTTTCTCCCTGATCATTTCTTTAATTAATTCCTGTATCCGAACAGGATCAATTCCTAATGCCAAGGCCAAGCCTTGGCTTGTTTCCGGTCTTCTTTTAATCACGTTCAGGATCTGTTCTTTTAAATCATTCTCTTTCAAGTTACTGGGCAGGCCTTTTTTTATAAAAGCCGCGATTATTTCCGCTTTAATCCCGTTTGTATCAAATTTTTTTTTAATTTCTGTTAATTCTTTTGGTTCCAGAGGTAAAGCAAATGATTCAGCCGGCGGTCTTTCAACGGTATTCAACTGTACTTTATCCGGTTTTATGCTGCGTATTACCTGGATCAAAGTATTTATATCTTCAGCAGAATCATTCATTTTTCGGCTAAAAAGGATTTCCAGCCAAATCTTCCCTTTAAATTCATTTTTAAATATCTTTATTCCTTCGATTATTTTTTCCATGGATAATCCTGTAACCGGGCGGTCCACTTTAATAAAAGAATCCCATCGGGCTGAATCAAGGGATGGGAGGACCAGATCTGCAGCCAGGAGTTCTTTCCTTACTTCCGGGAGAAAAAGCATGGTCCCGTTTGTCAGTACAGCAACAGGGATTTTTGTGAGGTTTTTAATCTCCCTGATCATTTTACCAAGATCCGAGTTCAAGGTTGGCTCACCTGAACCTGAAAATGTGATATAATCCGTATGAATATCCTGCTTTAAAAATTTCGTTAATTCCGCCATGACCTCAGGGAATGAGACATAGGGTTTTCGTTCCATGGTCTTATGGTTTGTCCGTCCGCATTCACAGTATACACAATCGAGAGTACAGGTCTTATAGGGTGTTACATCCACGCCAAGGGAGAGCCCCAGACGCCTTGACGGTACAGGACCGAAAATATATTTCATATCAGCCTCGCAAGATCATCTTTGTGTGTTGGCCATGAAAAGGTATGAATTTTTCTTAACTTGTAAATACTTTGACACAACATCGCATTTTGATTTAAAAAGGAAAAAGATAAGCTTTTTTTTAAAATGATCCAGGGTCTCGAAATTTCCCTGGCCTTTACTGATGATAAAATCCGCTTCTACCCATTTTTTAAAAAATTCCGCGGAGCAGCAGGATAGAATAGTCCCTACTTTATCATTTCCATTGGAAATGATATCCACTGGATACGTGAACAGATTACGGGGAATATCTTTCATGGTTATGTCATTGATGATGGGCTTGTCCTTAACAACAAGGGTGAACCGTACAGGATAAAATCTCAAAATGGTCTCCATCAATAATTTATCAAAAATAAATTCACCGGCATTGTCACAAAGCAGCATGACATGAGATGCGTTTTTTAAAGCCTTGGCCAGCAGGGGATGATCGTTTTTGAAGAACCGTATATTTTTGTGTTTCTTAATCTCATCATTGATATTGATCGCGTTCGTGATCCCGAAATCAATTGAATTTCCGATAGCTGAAAGTTTTAAGGCCCCTAAAAGAGGGTCCTGATACTGAGAGACGATCTTCTGCAAGGAACGGTATTTACCGAGGATCAGGGAATTATATTGTTTTTTCACTTGCTGATAAGGATCGGTATTTTTTATTTCACGGTGAATAAGATGGTAGATCTTACTGCTGTAAAAACAAGGTGTTTCCTTGAATTTTCTGATGCTTGATAAATAAGTGGAAATCCTGCCGAGTATGTCAAATTTCTTTTTTTGGTGAACCCTGAGGAACTGAAGAGTATTTAATGCTTGTTGATAAAAGCATAAAACACATTCAGGCTCAACATTCATTTCATGCCTTAAAGAAATTCACGATGCTGGATATGACATCTTTTTCTTTTTCAGCATTATCGAATGTATGGTTCGTGTTGTTGATCACGACCTGTTTGCTGCTTTTTACCGTCTGAGCATAGGCCTTCATATGGTCGATAGGAGTATACTGGTCAGAATCAGAGCTGATCAACAGAACCTGGCCTGAAAAATCCTTGATTTTTTCCAAAGGTTTCATCCTTTTGGCGATATCGAAGAATTTTTTGGAGTATTGATTTCCTTTAACATCTACAGTGCCGTTCTTATATTGGGGTAAGAACTCGGGATTTTCCTTTTTAGGCTTACTGAAGAATATCTCGTCCGGTCTGGCGATAGCGGAAATAAGGGCTGCTTTCTTAATATTGGGGAATTCGCAGGCCACATAAGAGGCCACGATACTTCCCATGCTAAGGCCAATAATACCGATGTTATTCTGATCAATTCCTTTAAGTTTTAAGAGCTTTTTAATTACTTTTTTAGCATCAGAAACATAATCTTTGATCGTGAAGGCAGTGGAATCCCCTTCACTCTCGCCGCATCCCCTAAAATCAAAACGGATGGAAGCGACCCCATTTTCTTCAAGTTTTTTCGATATTTTCCAAAATAACCGATGTGGTTCCACTCTGTTTGAAGTAAATCCATGAAATAAAACAACACCAGGGAAGTTTTCTTTGTCCTCAGGAATGTGTAAAGTACCCATAATAGCCAGTTTTTTATTAAAGTACTTAATAGGTTTTTGCATAGGGCAGCTCCTTTAAATAAATTTTTTAATGTTATCCATTAAAATTGTTATAATTATAATACATAAAAATTTAATGTCAATAATAAATTAAAAAAAAATCAAAAATTTGAGCCGCACAGGGCTTGAACCTGTAACCTACGAATTAAGAGTCCGTTGCTCTACCAATTGAGCTAGCGGCCCGAATGGCTATTATATTATATTTTTAATAAATATTGTCAAGAATTTATTCTATTTTACTGTAAAAAAAATCTCATTTACCAGTTCTTTTTTATAGTATTGGTTGATCGTCTCCATTATTTTATCCTTTAAAAAATTAAGCTGATTGGCCCAGATTGAGGAATCCACCTGTATAAAAAGCTTTTTGTGGGTGATGGAAAGAGGGGTAGTATGATTACCGATATTCTGTCCTACTATTTCAGGCCATTTTTTCTTTAACTGTTCCAGGGCCAGGAATTTGTTCCAGCCTTTTTTTTGGACTAGTTCAGATAAAAGGTCGCCTATTTTTTCGAATTTTTTTTCTTTCATAGCTGGATCATATTTTTATCAGGAAGATTTTGATAGTCATTTTCATCAACGGTGGTGATAAAGCTCTGGCATGTTATTTTTGCAATGGAATCAGTAATAAAATCCTTGTTCTTTTTATCCAGTTCAAGAAGGATATCATCCATCAACACAATAGCCGGATCTTTCTTATAACAGGAAATAAATTCCATTTCAGCAAATTTGACAAATAGCATAAAGAGGCGTCTTTCCCCCCGTGAGGAATAATCAACCAGCCTGGATCCGTCCTGGTTCAGGAAGAAAAGGTCATCCCGGTGAGGACCGATCAGGGTATATTTATATTTTTCCTCCCGTAGTCTGGTCTCCAGGAGCTGGCTGTGGAAACAAGAGGAAAGGATATCCATATCATACCGGTTTATTTTGTAATCCGGAAAAACAGAGGATCGGTATTGAAGCTGAACAGCCGGCAACTGAGGATCATCATATTGAGCCAGGACACGGGAAAGGGATCCGGTAAACTCCCCGATATATTGCATCCGCAATTGGATTATTTTAACACCGGATAAGACCAGATTCTGGTTGAGCGTTTCCATTAAAAGCGGATCCTGATGATTCGATTTTAAATAATGATTGCGCTGATCCAAGATCTTATGATACTGGACCAGGTTCATTAAATATTCAGGATCTATCTGGGAAAAGAGAAGGTCCAGGAAACGGCGCCTGCCGGAGGGAGGGCCTTCAAGGATATCGATATCCTTGTCCAAGAATAGTATTATGGGGATCCGGCCGATCAAGTCGGATAATCTCGGGATCGCAGCGTCATTGATCTTGATGGTTTTTTTCTGTTCCAGTCCGAATTTAATATCTACGATCCGGTCATCATAGGCCTGGAAGATACCGTGGAGGAAGAGCTGGTTCTCATGACGATGTACCAGGGTCTGGTCCACGCTGGTACGGAAGGATCGGCCGAGACTTAAGATGTGGATGGCTTCCAGAAGAGAAGATTTTCCCGAGCCATTGGCTCCCGAGATGAGGTTTATTTTTTCTTTAAATTCAAATTCTTTCTCTGTATAGTTCCTGAAATTAAGGAGTTTTAATTTTTTAATCCGCATTAGATAATTTTATGGGCATGATAAGGCATAAAAAATTATCATTGTTTTCTTCCCGGACGGCAATGGCGCCTATGCCCGTGTTCATGGAAAATATCATGTTTTCCGTATCGACGGCTTTCAAGGCATCCAGAAGGAATTCACTGCTGAAAGCGATCTCAAATACATCGTCATAATCATAAACGATATTCTCAACAGATTCCTTGGCTTCCCCGATATCCGGGTCATTTGTTTTTATCTCAAGATTTCCTTTTGTGAATTTCAATATGATCTTGGAGGATTGTTTTTCCGTTGTAATGATGGATACGCGTTTAACGGCATTCAATATTTTTATCGTGAATAAAAAAGCTTTCTTTTTAAAACTCTGCGGGATGACCTGCTGATAATCAGGGAATTTACCGTCGATCAGGCGGGAAAAAAGCTCGATATTATCGATTTTAAAATAAATCTGCTTTTCGCTTACGCTGATCTCCATATCCCCTTCGTCATTCAGTATTTTAAGCACTTCGGAAAGTACTTTTTGAGGAATGATCACCTCGTCGATCTCGGTTTTAGTGTCCAGGTCATAGCTGATGAGGGATAAACGCCTGGCATCAGTGGCTACCAGGGTTAATTTCTTGTTCTTTAATTCCAGCTTAACTCCGCTGATGTTCACCTGGACATCGTCCTTGGAAACAGAAAATATGGATTTACGTATCATGGCCTTGAACACATTCTGGGGTACTTTAATGCTTTTATCCTTTTTAAATTCAGGAAGAATGGGGTAATCGTTCTTTGGTATGCCGATAAGCTTAAACTGGGCTTTTACCTGGTCATTTTTACTTTGTATCTTCAGGTATTTATTTTCATCGACATGTATCTCGATATCGTCATTAGGCAATTCACGGATGATATCCGCGAATTTTTTGGCAAAAACAGTAATGGACCCTTCTTTTTTCACGTCTGCGTCTACATGGATCTTGATGGCAGTTTCCAGGTCCGTGGAGGTGATCTGGAGCATATCGTCTATGGTCTCAAGAAGAATATTGGATAAGATGGACATGGTGTTCTTGGCTGTAATGATATCTTCAGCCAGCTGTATGGATCTTAACAGTTTTTCTTTGGTTGCTAGTATATTCATCGGGTCACCTCTTTATTAATTATATATTATATAATAATTAATAATAGTATTAATCATCGGGATAAGGTGTATAACATTATAATTTTTTATCTGCGTTCAATTATAACTTTATAAACCTGTTGATAACTTATTGCATTATTTTTCTTTTTCCACAAAAAAATATTTTTCCCCTTTCCGGTACGGGAAACGGATAAAAAGACGAACGTTATCCACAGAGTTTGAACAGTCTTTACACGCTCTCGGTGTTCAGTTCCTGGACGATTTTTTCAATCCTTTGGTGCAGCTCATTATCCATCTGCCGTAAATTTTTTATTTTTTCTATGGCATGGATGACAGTGGAATGGTCCTTGCTGCCGAAAACATTGCCTATTTCTGTTGTGGAAGCGTTGGTTAATTCCCGGATCAGGTACATGGCTACCTGACGGGGCAGGACGATCCCGGCATTCCGTCTTTTTGAGGTCATTACTTTAAGGTTGATCCCGAAATAGTCTGCCACGACCTCCTGGATCCTTGTAATAGATGTCTCTTTTTTAGCGTTTTCCTTTATGATATTTGTGATAATGGATTTGGCCAGGTCCAGGGAGATACTTTTCTTCATTAAATTGGAGATAGCGATCAGGTTGATCAGGGCAGCCTGCAGATCCCGGATATTATATTTGATCTTTTTTGCTAAAAAATGGATGACTTCCGGGGATATCTCTGTTTTTTCATTTTCAGCTTTTTTATATAAAATCGCTTCCCGTGTTTCAATATCCGGTAATCCGATATCTGTGATCAAACCCATGCCGAAACGTGAACGGAGGCGTTCTTCTAAAAGAGGAATTTCTTTGGGTGATTTATCTGCTGTTAGTATGATCTGCTTTCCGGAACTGTGCAGGGTATTGAATGTATGGAAGAATTCCTCTTGTGTCCGCTCTTTTCCTGAAATAAATTGTACATCATCCACGATTAAAATATCGATTTTCCTGTAATTTGCCCTGAATTTATCCATTTTGTTGTTCTGTAAAGAGTGGATCAGATCATTAGTGAATTTTTCCGCGACTACATAAAGGACGTTTAAATCTTTTTTATTCTGCAGAATTCTATTGCCAATAGCGTTTAGAATATGTGTTTTACCCAGGCCTACTCCGCCGTAAATGAATAAAGGGTTGTAGGAATGGGCAGGAGCGTTGGCTACGGCGATAGCCGCTGAATAAGAGAGCTCGGTATTGGCGCCAACCACAAAATTTTCAAAGGTAAAATAAGGATTAAGATTGGACTTTAAATGACGTGATTCTTCCTCGGTCGGGTGCATTTTATTTTCAGAGGCCGGATTTTCCCTTTCTTTTTTTGCATCATTATGTATTTTAAAGAGGATAGAGAGGTCTTTTTCCATAATTTCCTTTAAGGCGGTTCTGATATTGGCCAGAAGATTGTTATGAATATACTCTTTCTGGAATTTATTGTTTACCTCAACAACCAGCTTTTCCTCGCTGGAGTCGATTATTTTGGTATCTTTTAAATAATTGTTGTATATTTGCCGGTCGATCTTTTTTTCGAGAGACACTAAAACAGACGACCAGATTTTTGTTGGTTCCATACGATAACTCCGGGGATATATGCTGAAAGTTATCCACAAGGTTTTCCACAATTGTGGATAACTTTATATTTGTTGATATTTAATATATTATACAAAACCCATTCTCTGTATAAAAAATATACATTCTTATAATTCCATATTTATGAATTCAAACTCTTTTATATATTACTCAATTGGTAATATATAAAAAAGTGTTCTCAAAGGATAAGAATATCCCTCTTCTCTTTATTTCAAAGAACTTGATCCGTACTTATAGAGAAATTCCTTGTTGTTTAAAGAAATTTCGTTTTATATTAAACCTTTTATTTTTGATGTCAAATAAAAATTAAAAAAAATTTTTTTAGATCTTTAAGCTTGTGATTTTTAGGTCAATGTTTTTTTCAACGATGGAAATTATTTTTTAAATTTAAAAAAGCATTGACATCATAATTTCTTTTGATATATACTATTCTTATGATTGTCGGAATCATCGGCGGCTCTCAGATAGAAAAAAAAGAAATTTACGATATGGCCTATGCGACAGGTGCTCTGGTTGCGCGTAACCAGTGGGTCTTGATTTGCGGAGGTCTCGGCGGTGTCATGGAAGCTGCGGCCAAAGGGGCTTTTGATCAGAAAGGCGTGACCATCGGTATCCTTCCGCAGAATAATAAAAGTTATGCCAATCCTTATATAACCATTCCCGTGGCCACAGGCATCGGTCTGGCCCGAAATTTTATCATTGTTCACACGGCGGATATCCTGATCGCCATTGACGGTCAATACGGTACCTTGAATGAGATCGCCGCAGCCATGACTATGAAAAAATATGTATTATCCCTTCGTTCATGGGACCTGGAAAAACTGGATAAATTTGATAAAACATTCTTTATCCCGGTCCAGAGCCCTGAAGAAGCGGTCCATTTTATAAAGAACAGTTCCATCCATTAAATATATAAATATATCCCGGTCGATCTATGAAACAACATAAACCATTTGTCCATCTTCATACACATTCTCATTACAGCCTGCTTGACGGCTTGATCAAGATACCTGATCTGGTCCAAAAAGCCAGAGATCTGCAGTTCCCCGCCATTGCCTTGACTGACCACGGGAATATGTTCGGGACACTGGAATTTTTCAAAACCTGCATCAATGAAGGGGTCAAGCCCATTATCGGCCTGGAAGCATATATCGCCCCTGAATCAAGGTTCATAAAAGAAAAGATCAGCACATCTGACGAAAAACAAGTAATCGCCCATCATCTGGTCCTTTTGGCTAAGAACGATGAAGGATACAGGAATCTGCTGGAGCTTAGTTCGTACGGCTATCTTGAAGGTTTTTATTATCATCCCAGGATCGATAGAGAGCTTCTGGCCAAGCATCATAAAGGTTTGATCGCCATGAGCGCATGTTTAAAAGGCGAGATTGCTTATTATATCACGAAAAATAACCTGATGCATTCCCGGCGAATTGCATATGAAATGAAAGAATTGTTCGGTGAAGATTTTTATCTTGAAGTACAGTACCATAAAATTGAAGAGGAAAAGAAGGTCCTGAAAAGTCTGATCGGCTTGAGCAAGGAGCTGAATATCCCGCTGGTGGCATCGAATGATGTGCATTACCTTACTAAGGATGATTATGAGGCGCATGAGATCCTGCTTTGTATCCAAACCCAGAAAAAAATGAAGGATACGGACCGGTTCAAACTTTCCACCAACGAATTTGACCTGAAATCATATGAAGACATGGTGGAGATTTTTAAGGAAGTCCCGGAGGCGCTGCAGAATACCATTGCCATCATGGATAAATGCAATTTAAAGATTGAGTTCGGCGGGATGAAGATACCGAAATATCCCGTTCCGGAAGATATTACCGCTCATGAATTCCTGGAGAACCTGGCATTCCGGGGACTGGAGAAAAGATACGGTGAAGTAACGGATAAATTAAAGGAACAGCTTCAGTATGAACTGGACCTTGTGACGAAGATGAAATTCATCAATTACTTCCTTATTGTCTGGGACTATGTCAATTTCTGCCAGAAGAACGATATCATGGTGGGAGCAGGCCGTGGTTCAGCGGCAGGAAGTCTGCTGGCTTATACACTGGGCATCACGGATGTGGATCCGGTTAAATATGGTCTTCATTTTGAACGTTTTCTTAATCCGGAAAGGGTTTCCATGCCTGATATTGACATTGATTTTGAGGATATCCAGAGGGATAAGGTGAAGGAATACGTTGTCAATAAATACGGCAAGGAGCATGTAGCCAGTATCATCACGTTCAATAAATTCAAGGCCAAGGCTGCGTTCAAAGCGGTAGCCCGCGTCATGGATATGAAATTCGTTGTTTCCAACGAGATCTCGAAATTCATCGAGGAAAAAACCCTTGAAGAATCGTATAAAAGGAACACGATCCTTCGCGAAAAGATAGGGAGCGATATTGAACTGAAAAAGATATGGGAGATTTCCCTTAAACTGGAGAATATCTGTCTGGGCGTGGGAAAACACGCAGCCGGGATCGTTATTTCCGAAGAACCGCTTATCCATTTTGTCCCTTTTTATAAGGACACCAGGGATGATGCCATCGCAACCCAGTATGATATGAACATGATCAATGACCTTGGACTGTTGAAGTTCGATCTACTGGCCCTAAAGAATCTTTCCATCATCAAGGATACGATCAAGCTGGTCAAACATACGGAGAATATTGATATCGATATCAGGAAGATACCTCTGGATGATAAACAAACCTATAAGCTCCTGGGTAAAGGGGATACCAATGGCGTGTTCCAGATAGAAAAATCAGGTATGACAGAGTTGTTCTGCAGAGTGAAACCGAAGAACCTGGAGGAAATAAGCGTCCTGATCGCTTTGTACCGGCCGGGGCCGCTTGAATCAGGAATGGTTGATTCTTTCGTCAAGAGAAAGAACAAGGAAGAAGAAATCACTTACGCGCATAAATCCTTAAAACCCATTCTGGAAGAGACCTATGGCGTTATCGTTTACCAGGAACAGGTCATGGAGATCACAAAGGTGATTGGTGGATTTTCCCTTGGAGAAGCTGATGTGATCCGGCGCATCATGTCCAAGAAAAAACCCGAGGAACTGGAACCCTACAAAGAAAAATTCCTCGCAGGAGCCAGGAAGAATAAATTTGATGAACGTCTGGCTGAACGTATCTTCAACGATATGGCTAAATTCGCGGAATACGCATTTAACAAGGCACATTCGGTGGCCTATGCTTTTATTACGTATCAGACCGCATATCTGAAGGCCTGGTACCCGGCCGAATACTTGGCCGCCATCCTGTCGAATGAAATGGATAAGATCGAAAACATCACCAAACATTATTCTATTGCGCGGAAATTCAAGATCAGGATACTGCCTCCGGATATCAACAGATCCATCGGAACATTCAACGTCAACAAGATCAGGAACGAAGCGGATGCAGAGGAGAAAGTGATCAATTTCGGTATGGCCGGGATCAAGAATGTCGGGGCCAAGCTCATTGATCTCATCGTGGAGGAAAGGGAGAAGAAAGGGGAGTTCAAGAATATTATGGACTTTCTCATTCGTCTTGACGCCAGGCTTGTGAATAAAAAGATCCTGGAAGGTCTTATCAAATCAGGCGCATTTGATACACTGAACATGAAACGTAAAGTCCTGATGGACAACATGGATAAGCTGCAGGAACACGCCATCCGCCTGAGGGAGGAGATCAATTCCAATCAGATGAGCCTGTTCCTGAAAGCGGACAAGGATAACCGGCTGGATTATTCTTCCATCATCAAGGAAGTCATCAAGGAACCGGTGGAGTGGCCCAAGGATGAACTGCTCAAGTATGAGAAAGAAGTGCTGGGTATTTTTCTTTCCGATCATCCTCTGAACTATTATAAAAAAGAAGTTAAAAAATATACCAAGATCGATTTGAACGAACTGGACCAGTATAAGGATAATACCTATGTTTCTCTTGTAGGCCTCATTACGCATAAAAACTATCATCGTACCCAGACCCAGAAAACCATAGCTTTTTTAAGCCTGGAAGATCTGAACGGAGTGATAGAAGTAGTGGTGATGCCGGAACTTTTTGAAAAATGCAAAGTGTATATAGAAAAAGAGATGCCGGTTCTTATTATCAGAGGGCTCTTGAAGTTCAATGATGAAAAGTATAAAATCGAGGCCTTGGAAATAGCGCCTGTCGAAGAACCGGAAAAATTGAATATCCGTAAAGTATATATCAAGATACCTTATGAGATTGCCGGTGACGACACAAAGCTGAACCAGGTCAAGGAATTGATGCTGAAGAACCGCGGCAACGCCAGGGTTGAGCTGCATATCTATAAAGGCGAGAACGAGAAGATCATCATGGAAGTGCCCAATTATCTTAACGTGAATCCGGATAAGAATTTTATTAATGAACTGATTACCATCATCGGTGAAAACAGCATTCATCTGTATTAAAAAAGGCGTTACGGTCTGTTGATCCAGCCACGGTCTCGTTTTTCTTTTGTTATCATCATCATCCTGAAATCACAGGGAATCCGGTTGATATCATGAATATTGTTTATTATGATATTTTTTTACTGGGATTTTACTCCTTAGTGACACAGGTCTTTTTCATCAAAGAGATCCTTTCCACATTTTCTAGCAATGAGATCACTGCCGGCCTTATCCTGGCTTTTTGGCTTCTGGGGAACGGGCTGGGCAATTTTCTTTCCAGAAGATATCACGATAAGCTAAAAGAACGGGTCCATTCCCTTTTCTTTCTGAATCTGAACCTGTTCTTCATCGGTCTTATCCTGGTCCGTTTTTTCTGCGTATTCTTCCATATTCCTCTGGGCGAGATGGTGAATGTTTTTTATCTCTTTCTGTTCAGCCTGGTTGTGGTGGTGCCGTTCTCCTTATTATGGGGGATTAATTTTAATTATCTTTATATCATGATCAAGGAAGGGCTCCAGCCCGAGAGTAGAATGTACAGTCTGGAAGCGCTTGGTGCGGCCCTGGCCAGTCTGCTGACCAGCTATGTTTTTATCCGGCTCAATTCGGTTTTTCTGATAGCAGGCATTCTTTATTTTTTATTGATGATCTCTTTTGTGCTGAACAGAAAAATCAAACACCCGTTGTTCGTTATGACCGGGGTTATTTTTATCCTTCTGCTCCTTTTTCATCAGAAGATCGATTATTTCACGGAGATCAAGCGGTATAAAAACCTGACTATCGAGAAATCCCTGGAAACACCGTACGGCCGGCTGGTCGTGGCGCGGTATAGAAACACTTTTTCTTTTTATAATAACAATCTTTTTCTTTTTTCTTTGGGGGACCGGGTGCTTCCGGAACTGATGGTCTCTCTTCTGGCTTCCGAGGTTGAGAGGATGGATCGTGTCCTTGTAATCAATAACGGCATGGACGGGATCGTTGAAAAACTATTATCTGATCCGGAAATAAAGAACCTGTATTACGTGGAGAGCAATCCGTACCTGATGAACCTTTATATGAACTATGCCCGTTCCGATTTTTTAAAGGACCCGAGGCTCGAAGTCTTCATCCAGGACGGCCGCGGTTTCCTGAACAGGGTACATGGTAAGTTCGACGCAGTCCTGGTGCATACACCTGATCCGTACGATCTGCAGCTGAACCGGTATTTTTCCAGGGAGTTCTTCGTCAAGGTCAGGAATGTACTGACGAAACGGGGGGTTCTCCTTTTCAAGGCAAGCTCTTCGGAGAATTTTTTAAATCCGTATCAGAGCCGTTACCTCGGTTCGCTTTATAATACTTTAAAAGAGGTCTTTCCGGATATCCTCCTGTTTCCCGGAGACCCTTGTTTTATCCTGGCCAGTCCGGCCAAGGGCGTTCTCACCTATGATGAGAACGAATTGAGAAAAAGGGGTGAGGCTCTCCATTCTGATTATTACAAGGCTTATTTTCTTCCCTCCCGTTGTAATGAGTTCAAACTTCATCAGTTCCTGAATTCCATCGATCAAAGCAGCGGCGTAAACCGGGACTTGAAACCCATTACTTTTTTTTATCATATGGTCCTGTGGACCACGCGGACCAGCCAGAGCATAAAGGATATATTTTCCTTTTTTTACCATGTTCCTTTCATCTGGTTCATTCTGCTGTTGATCAGCGGCTCCCTGGTCTTTTATTTTTTCATGATGAAGGAAAAAGCGCAAGCTATCATGCTTTCCATGAGTGTGACGGGTTTTACCGTCATCGGTCTCGAGATCCTCTCTCTTTTCCTTTACCAGATACTGCGCGGGAATCTTTATTTCAACATGGGCCTGCTCTTTTTCAGTTATATGCTGGGATTGAGTGCGGGAAGCCTGATTTATCCCCGTATCAGGTGGAGCAGGATAAGGATATTTAAATCCATTCAATTTCTATTTATTTTCATACCGTGCCTGATCTTCCCGCTTTATTATCTGCTTAACCTCCTGGCGAGCGGTTGGATCATGGATATGGTTTTCATCCTTTTTATCCTCCTGTTCAGTACATTGAGCGGGATCCAGTTCCCGGCCAGTGTCCAGCTCCACCCGGACAGTATCTTCAGCCCTTCCCGTATTAACAGCATCGATTTATTCAGCAGCGCAGCCGGTGCTTTCCTGGTATCTTTGTTCTTCATCCCTCTGTACGGGATAACCAATACGGCTCTCTTTCTTTCTCTCACGAATTTAATTGCTTTTCTGATTATTATAGATAAATTAAGATGGTGAAGGAGGAGGTCATCCATGCTCGTTGGGATCATGACGGATACGCATGAGAATATGGAGAATATCCGGAAAGCGGTCGATTTCTTTAACAAAAAAGGAGTGGAACTGGTCCTCCACTGCGGAGATATTATTTCACCTATTACTTTTAAGGAATTTGACCGGTTAAACTGCAGAATGGAACTGGTCTTCGGGAACAACGACGGGGAACGTGTTTTTCTTGTCCAGCGTTTCAGGGAGAAAGGTACCTTCCATGTTCCCGGTTGGGAGTCCAAGCTGGACAATAAAAAGTTCATCATGATGCATGAACCCGTGGGTGTTGAGGCTCTTGCTGAATCCCAGAAATACAATTATATTATTTACGGTCATACGCATCTTCAGGATATCCGGAAGATCGGAAAGAGCCTTATCATCAACATCGGTGAAACAGGGGGATGGCTCAATGAGATAAGCACCATCGGTATCCTGGATACAGTGAAGGATGAAGTGAAAGTGATCACCCTGTAGGACGGCAGGAGCGGAAAGAAAAGGGAAAGTGTCATGATGAAGAATATATTGATAGCGGAAACGGACAGGATCGGGGATGTTGTTCTCTCCCTTCCTGTGTTTAAAAGCATCAAACAGGCGCATAGCCGAATTATCCTGACCGCGTTGGTGAGAAAATATACCGAAGGGATCTTCCGTAACTTCCCTTATGTGGATAAGGTGATCAGTTTCAGCGATTTATCGATAAGGTCTGAAAGAGAGCGGTTAAGAGAGGAGATACGTGAGAGGAATTTCGACGCGGCTTTAATGCTTCATCCGGAATATAAAATGGCCAGGATCATTTACCAGACAGGGATCCAAAAAAGAATATCCTATGGCTGGAAATGGTATCAATATCTTTTTTCACAGGTCCAGATCCAGCACCGGTCGCAGAATACCAGGCATCAGCTGGAATACAACCTGGAATTGTTGAAGCTTATTAATATCCATAAGAAAAGAACGGATATTGTTTTGAAACCAGTAAAGGAGGATCTTAATTTTATTCATAAGATTCTAAAAGAGCAGAAGCTCTTAAAGAAAAAGCTCATCGGGCTTCATCCGGGCAGCGGTCATTCTTCCCTGAACCTGCCGCCGGATAAATACATTGAACTGATAGAGAAGATCAGGAGGAATTTTAAGGATTGCGAGATCCTTCTGACAGGGAATGAAAAGGAAAAATCCCTGATCGAGCATATCGCTTACAATACCAAGGTCTCTCTCCATCCTATGCCGTTGAACCTCTCCTTAAGCCATTTGATCGCTCTCATTTCAAGGATGAACGTGTTCATTTCGAACAGTACGGGGCCGATGCATATCGCGTCAGCCTTACGTACCCCTGTTGTGGCCTTTTTTTCCCCTGTTTTTGTTCATTCGCCTATGCGCTGGGGACCTTACTGGGGGAAAAGACTGGTGGTAAAGCCTGAAGTGGAATGCAGGGAGTACTGGAAATGCAGAATGAAACACTGCTTATGGTATAACTGCTTTCAGAACCTTGATTTCAGGAATGTGATCGATTTTATCCGTACAGTCAAATAAAGCAGGACCAAGCGCTTTATTTCATTATCTGACTTCACAGGCTTTTTTATTAAATTATTCCAAAAAAGGGACGATAATTATAATAGCTGGATAGTAAGGATAATTTCCCCTCCCAATTATTATCCGAATATCTAGCAGGGGGCTTGAAAAAGCCCCCTAAAATAAAAAACCACACCTGAGTGGTGTGGTTTTTTATTTTATATCCGGATTATTTCAACTTTCACTTTTTCAATTATTTTTCCGCGCCGGTGCCTGTTTTCTGCTGAGCCTGGCCGCCGGTTATCAGGCGTATTCTCTGGTTCTCCAGATCGCAGATGTAGAAATTGCCTTTCCCGTCGCCGAAAATATCGACGGGATGGGAGATCATGCAGATATTGGCAGGTGCGCCGTCCCCGGAAAAACCGAATTCGCCGATCCCGCATATTGTGGATATGGAATTGTCCTTATCAACGATCTTCCGTATCCTGGAGTTCATGGAGTCAGCTATATATACAGCATTGGCGTCAGCCCATAAACCATAAGGCAGGTTTAATTTTTCTTCGGTTGCCTTTAAAATATCACCATAATATCCATTGATTCCGGGGATACCGGCAATAGTGGAGATGATGCCTTCCCGGCTCACTTTCCTGATAATGTGATTATCTTTGTCTGAGATATACAGTTCACCGTTGACCGGGATGACGTCCCAGGGTGTCCTGAGGTTGGCGATATTGGCCAGTTCACCGTCGCCGCCGTATCCCCCCATGCCTGTCCCGACCAGGTTATAGATATAGCCCGGGCGGGGGTCGGGGATGATCTTTTTGCTGTTGTCGCCGGCGATGGATCCTTTGAAATAAATCACCCTGATCTTATTGTTATAGGTATCGGCGATATAGATATTGCCGTTTTCATCCAGGGTGATGGAGGTCGGCCAGGCAAAATCAGCTTTCACGGCCGGGCCGTTGTCTCCGCTGTTCCCGAACCGGCCGGAACCGGCCATAGTGCGCATGATACCGAATTCATTTACCATTCTGATCTTGTTATTTCTGCTGTCGCATATGAAGATGCGTACTTTTTTCTTTTCCTTATCAACGGTTTGGACATGAACGCCCATAGGAAAGGCCAGATTGCATTTTACGGCTCTTTGTTCGTCACCGTTGAAACCGAAGTTGCCTGTCCCGCCCATGGTATGGATGACCTGAAGGTTATCGATCATTCGTATCCTGTTGTTCTGCATATCAGCGATATAAATATTACCGAGATCGTCAAGGCAGATGCTCATGGGATTGTATAAAGATGCGTCCAGGGCTTTGATCCCGTCGCCCGTATATCCCATAAAACCGTTCCCGGCTATTGTATCGATGGATTGGGCGCTTAAATTATAGGTGAAAAGGGTTAAAAAAAGGCAAAAAGATAGTATGATTATTTTTTTCATGGAAACCTCCGTTCATTTTATTTTTTCAAATAATAATTCTTATATTTTTAATGTCAATAAAAATATGGAATAATATTAAGGTTCCCTTAATATTTTTTAATGGATTGTCAATAAAATATCACTTGACAATGTTTTTCCGGAAAGTATAATTTAGTTTAAATGAAAAAAATAATCTCATTCCTGCTGATAATCAGTATTTTAGCCTTTATTTTTGAACCGTCACAGGTCAAGGCCGGCGGGCTTAGTTTTGGAAAAGGATGGGCCTGGCCTTTACTGGGAGTTTCTGTGCTGGCTGGTTTTGGAGCTAATTATTTACGGAACAAGGCGATCAGCCTGAACGATGATGCGGACACATTATATTCCGAGTATATGGCCGTTCCCCAGGGTCAGCCGAACGATGTTTTTGAAAAAAAATATGAGGCTTACGAAGATAAACTGGCTGAAGCTGAAGGCATGCGCACGTATTATTTGATCTGCCTGGGCGGCAGTATCTTAACGCTGGCCGGCGCCATCTATCTTTTTACCTATAAACCTTCCAGTAAGATCGTTAGTTTTGGTTATCAAACGGATTATAAGAACCAGAGCAACGATGTATTCGTTAAGGTTAGATTTTAAAATTAAACCATGAAAAAAATCGTTTTTATTATCATTATTTTTCTCCTACTGGCCGGATGCAGTAAGCTTTTATTGGATTTTGAAAAACATCCCAGGGGCGATAATCCCAATGATCCCATGGGGCCCACGCCTCCTACGGTTGAAAACGACGGTTCATGGCTTTTCATGGTATACCTGGATGCAGCCAATAATCTGGAAGAAGCAGGAGTAGCGGACCTGGATGAGATGACCAAGGTTGATTTTACCGGATACAGCGGAAAGAATATCACCAAGATCGTCCTTATGGACCGCATCAACGGCTATTCCACGGCTGACGGGGACTGGAAAGGCGCCAAGCTCATCAAGATCGAACCCAACGGAGGTAAAACGTATTTAAGCAATGTGATCAACGGCACTGCTGTCAGCCGGGCAGGGAATGCGGAGATCAACATGGGCGATCCGAATACTTTAAAGGATTTTATCCAGTACTGCATCAATAATTACGGCACTGGGATGAATTACTTTCTTCTCGATATCTGGAATCACGGCGGCGGCTGGAGAAACGACGGTGATCCGCAGAATGATATACGGAAGGCCATCTGCTGGGACGATGATAACGGCTCGGATACGCTTTATATGGACGAAGTACAGCAGGCTTTGTCTGCAGCCGGAAAAAAAATGGATATTATTTATATGGATGCCTGCCTGATGCAGATGATGGAAGTGAATTATGAATTAAGGAACCTGACCAGTTATCTTGTCGCTTCCGAAGAGACAGTACCGGGTAACGGCGGGGATTATACGGATATTTTTACGCGTTATAAGAATCTTACGGATAAACATACACCGTATAATTTCAGTTATGAGATCGTGGGTTCCTACAGGAACCAGTATTACACTACATCGGATACGACCTTATCGGCTATTGATGAGACAAAAATCTCCGCGTTCATGACAGCTCTTAATACATTCGCGGATAACCTTCAGAAAGTGGACGGAGCCAAGATCAAGGACGTACGGAGCAAGACTAAAAGCTTTGCTTATACGGACCAGGCGGACCTGTATCATTTTGCCCAGCTCTGTAATGAGAAAATCAGCGGAGGTGTGGCTGGAGCTTCTGAGGTCATGTCCGCTGTAAACGCGCTCATGATCAAAGAATATCATCACGGTTCCAGTATGAGTGACTGCCACGGGATTGCTATTTATTTCCCGCCCAATCCTTCCCAGGTGGACGCGACTTATTGGACCAGTTCCGGTCTTGATATTGTAAGCGCAGGAAGCAAGTGGGTTAATTTCCTGCAATGGTGGAAGCAGCAATAAAAGAAGGACCGTATCCCGGCATTTAAAAACGAGGAATGGCATATGAAAAAAGTATTGATTTTATATCTTATCCTTCTGGGCGTATCAAACCTGCACGGGACCACAACGCGGGTAAAGAGCCTTGGTGATGTTGAGAATCCGGTCACAGGCAAGATCTCAGGCCTGATAAAAGATGATATTACGGATATTTATTTTAATCCGGCCCGGGTTAATGATGTCAAAGCCTTTCTTGTGCTTATGGCCGGGAACCTGCATTATGGATACCAGGATGATTCAGGTCTGAGCCAGGATGAAAAATGGGAATACTTCAAGGTCATAGAAGGCGTCACGACCAACCAATCCAAAGTAACATATGACCGGAAAGGATATGATTTTGAATTTAACACAGGCGTCCTGATCCCCTTACAAGCTATAAACCTTTTTATCAACTACCAGCCGTACTGGATCATGAATAATGAGGATTATTCGTTCAACACTAATGTGAATTCCGGCAGCAGCGTTCTTCTGAAAAGCCGCAGGCACTCCTATACGGAACAGAAGATTCCGTTCGATATCACGCTGGGATTCAATATAAGGGACGCCGTACTCCTGGGGCTCCGGGCAGGTTATTTTCATTCCCGGCATGAGGAATTTTTCAGGGACCAGGACGGCAAGGTGAGCAAAAAGAGCGATTTTAACAATGATAATTATATTCTCGGAACAGGCTTGAAGTTCAATTTTTCCAGAAAGATCAGTTTGAGCTTTGCCGCTGATTTCAGTATCAGCCAGAAGGATGAGTCGCCTTTAAGGGTCGAAGGCGGATTTTCAGGTGCCGGGAACTACAATTATGATGATGCGCAGATGCTGTATCATTACATTACGGCCGAACAGGAGGCCGGTTACAATTTCAGGCTCATACCGGAGATTTCCCTGAGTGAATCGAAGGAAGAGTTTATCCGCATCATGCTGGAAGTCAATTTTATTGATTACAATAAAAAATTCAACTTTAATGAAAAAGGCAGTCTTAGTATCTATGAGATAAAGGATTTCAATAAAAACCAGGCCTTCGGGAACCTGGGCGCTAGTTTCAACCATATCTTAAGTGAAAGCACAAAGGCGATCTATGGCCTGAAGTATACCGGCCTTGTGAAAGGATTGAACCAGTATAAATTTTATGAGAACAGGAATGATAAAACGAAATACAAAGAGTATAAGGAAGTGGATTACGATCATTTTCTGAATATTTTCGTGGGCTTTGACACAAAGGTCACGCGGTATCTTTTCCTGAGAAGCGGCTTGTCGCAGGGCCTGTACCGAAAGAAAATCGTCAAGGAGTATGACAGCAGCGTTGACCAGATTCTGGGCACGACAGTCGATGAGACCAGCCGGATCTGGGAAGAATATATGCCCGGTACCGTGTTCTCCCTGGGCTTCTGCATCCAGCCCATGAGCCGTTTGAATCTGGAATTCGATTTTACAGGTTCAAAGGACTGGGATATGCAGAACATTACACGTTACAACGAGGTTAAGAAAGTGAACGGCAGGAAAAAAGAAGAGACCATTACCAAGAATTACGATTTAAATTTTGGTATCAGCCTGACATACAAGATCTGACCCGGAGGGGAAGGGGGTATCATGTTGTGAAGTTGACGCTGGTGTTCTTTTCCAGCGCCGTATCATCGCCGGGAGTGTTCTGGCTGGCGATCTGAGCCCATACTTCTTTCAGTTCCGTCAGCATTTTCAGGACTTCATCCACAGGTTCGGTCTTTTTATAGATATTCGCTTCAATAAGCCGCTTGTTCATGTAAATATAAAGATTATACAGTTTGCTGGCAATATCACCGGCCTCCATGTTGAGGGAAAGGAGGAGCTCCATGATGATATCCTGGGCGCGTGTGATCTTGTTATGGACCTCCTCGGTTTTTTTATTGATGATGGCATCCCTGGCGGCATTCAGGAACTTGATGGCACCGTCATAGAGCATCACGATCAGCTTCCCCTGGTTGGCTGTCTTGATCTGCGTCTCTTTATATTTATCGATCGGATTATTTGATTTCGGACCGTTCATTCATTGACTCCTGTTATATCATCGTCGCTGACTAAAATAAACTTTACCTGATTCTGTCAGTCCCGGATCTCTGATATGATCTCGTGGATGAGGTCATAGGTAAATCCGTTTCCCAGCAGGTAATTTTTTATTTTATTCAGGTCCTTCTTTTTTTCCTTAAAATGCTTCCGGAGCAGCTTCCTGGCCATTTCTGGTTCATCATATTCCGCATATATTTTTTCCAGAGCCGGCGAGATGAGCTCCTTTTTAAATTTTTTGTTCCTGAGGATATGCTTCAATTTCAGCTTTCCCATGGGTTTCAGGTTCAGTTTGGTCCTGGCGTACTCATGGATGATCTTAGCATCATCGATATAGCCGTATTGTTTAAGGTTATCCAGGACCTGATGCGCTGTCTTTTCCGGGAACCGGCTGACCAGCTTGGCATACAGTTCATTCTCTGAATAGGTCTTCCCGGCCACGAGACGGTAGGCGTAATCTTTGGCTTTTTGCAGGCTATAAGTATGGATAAGCTTCTGAAGCTCTTCGTCGGACAGGCTGGTGTCAGCCCTTAACTGAAGGTACTGTAAATCTTTTTGGGATAAAGAAAAAGCAAATTGCTCATCCACATAAACAGAGAAATAAGCCTTGTTCCTTTTTTGAGGAACAATTTTCGAAATGACCGGCATATAAGGTTATCTTTTTGAGAACTGGAACTTTTTCCTGGCTTTGGGATGGCCATATTTTTTTCTTTCTATAATGCGGGAATCACGGGTAAGGAGACCTTCCTTTTTCAGAATGGGCCGGAATTTGGGATTAACCAGGATCAAGGCCCGGGCAATGCCTAATTTGATGGCATCGGTCTGGCCTGTTGTTCCGCCCCCTTTCACGGTAATGGTGATATCATAACCGTTTTCGCTGGAAGTCAGGATCAGCGGGAGTTTGATCAGACTCTGCTGTCGCGGGACCCGGATGTAATCCTCCAGGGATTTCTCGTTGACCATGATCTTTCCCGTGCCTATTTTTATCTTTACCTGGGCAGAAGATTCCTTCCGTCTGCCTGTGGCATTAAAAACTTTCTTTTCCAAGGTCATGCCTCCTTATGCATTTAATAAAACAGGATTCTGGGCTTTATGGGGGTGGTCCGTGCTTCTGTAGACCTTCAGCCTGGTCATCAGTTTATCTTGTAGCTTGTTCTTCGGAAGCATCCCTTTCACTGCGCTGTTGATCAGATATTTCGGATTGGTCTTTAACAGGGAACCTGCTGTCTTTTGTTTAAACCCGCCCGGGTAATTGGAATGCGTTGTGTAAAGCTTTTTATTCAGTTTATCGCCGGTCAGTTTGATCTTATCCGCATTGACGACGATAACAAAGTCGCCGCAGAGAGCATCATGGGTATAGGAGGTCTTTTCCTTGCCCATCAGGATATTGGCGATCCGGCAGGCCAGGCGGCCAAGGATTTTATTTTCCGCATCAATGATATACCATTGCTCCTTTGATTCATTTGTCCGTTTCGTAATTCTCATTTTTCTTCTCTCCTAAAAGAATAAATTATAAGGCAGAATTTATACTTTTTTAATATAATGTCAATAAAAATATTACTGAAATAAGCAGGAGAACCCTGGATTATTTAATTTTCATTAAAAATAAAGCGATTCCGGCATATTTTTTATTATTTTTCAATAAAATTATACTAAAAGAAGAGTCTTAGTCCTTTTTTAAGAAGTCATTCACGTGAAAATCTTTCTGTTCCCCCAGATATTGCTTTAATTTATTTAAAAGCTTGGTCTCGATCTGCCTGACCCATTCCCGTGAGATGTTGAATTTTTCACTTAATTTCTGCAGGGTCCAGGGTTCTTCTGTCAGGAGCCGTTTTTCCCAGATGATCTTTTCCTGGCCTTTAAGGTCCTTGCTGAAATCAGTTAATTTTTCCTTTAATTTTTCCTTTAATTCCTTATCGATGATTTCTTTTTCAATGTTAACATTATCCGTTTCCAGGATCTCGGACAGGTTTTTATTGCTTTCATAGACATTCTGGTCCAGGGAGATAACGCCTTCATTGAGCCGTCTGTTCATGTCTATGATATCCTTTTCATCCTCTCTCATATATTCCGCCAGTTTTTTTGTGTTATCCGGATCAAAACCAGCGGCGAATAATTTTTCTTTTGCTTTTTTTAAAGTATAAAAAAGGCGTTTTTCTGCGCGTGATCGTCCGATGCGGATGATACTATAATTATCCATGAGATATTTTAAAATATAAGCTTTGATCCACCATTGGGCATACGTGGCAAAGCGGACCTTCCGTTCGGGGTTGAATTTTTTTATGGACAGAATGAGGCCCAGATTCCCTTCCTGGATAAGATCGAACAAGCTTAAATAATACTGATTATAGTATTTAAATGCGATCTTCACAACGAGGCGAAGATGAGCCATGAGCAGTTTTTTAGCAGCTTGTACATCGTTGTGTTCTTTATACTGCTGTACGAGGTTTTCTTCTTCCTCTTTCGTGAGATAAGGATACTGGTCCACCTCCCAGATATAATGTTTAACAGGATCAGCAGGGGCTAATGAGAGGTTTGGATGTTTTTTCCTATTTGTTTCCTTTGAAGTCATACCCTGATAAAATATAGCCACCATTTTTTAAAAGTCAATCAAGTTCTGAGGATTTCCGTTATCTTTTTTCCCTGCCGGATCAGGATAGGAATCCCCGGGCCACAGAGGGAGCTTTAAGAAATATTTGATTTTTTTATAAAATATGATAAACTGATTAAGTTTTGTCGATCGGGTGAAGGTGTGATCGATCAGGGAGGTCCGGATGAAACAGCGTTCAGGATTTTTTCTTTTTCTTTCCTTCTTCTTTTTTTTTGCTCCTTTGTTTTTACATTCCCTTTCCCGGGATGACCGGAAGTTCCTGGAAAAAGTGGCGGAAAAGACATTCCGTTATTTCTGGGATGAGGCTAATGCACAGAACGGGCTGATCCCGGATGCCACTAAGAACCGGAACTGCAGCATATCCGTAACAGGCTTCGGGCTGGCCGGTATCTGTATCGCTGACAGCAGGGGCTGGATCAGCCATCAGAAGGCCTATGAAAGAGCTCTTGTTACGCTCCGTTCCTTTATCCCTGACAACCGGAATCCGGCCGGGACACAGGTCCAATCCGAGCACGGCCATCCTTATCACTGGGTCGACCTGGAGACAGGCCAGTGGTCCGGAGAAGAGGGTATCTTTCCGACAGATACGGCTGCTTTCATAGCAGGGGTTATCATGGCCGGTGAATATTTTAAAGGCACGGAAGTGGAAAAATTAGCTGAGACCATTTTCCGGAACGTGGACTGGACCTGGTTCCTGAACAAGGAGAAGAACACGGTCTATGCAGGCTTCACGCCGTCAGGAGGTTTGTTTGGCGAGCACAGTTTGATAGAAGTAGGAACCCTGTTCCTTCTTTTGGGAATAGCTTCACCCACACACCCGTTTCCTGTCGAAACCTGGTTTAACCTGGGGAACAGTTATTATCATGCCGAATACGGACAGTTCTCGTATGTAGGAGACGGGGCAGCTTATACACACCAGTGGCCTTTCTGCTTTATCGATCCCAGATGGAAAAAGGATTTCTTCCTGGATTATTTTCAGAATGCCAGGGAGTTCAGCCTGGCCAGCCGGCAGTGGTGCATCGATAATAAGGAGCAGGGTTACGGAGAGAATGTCTGGGGCCTGAATCCTTGTGTGGGACCGGATAAATACGGAGAATATGCATGCCCTGCGATCCCCGGAGCCAGTCTCCCCTACAACGGGAAGGATAATGACGGTACCATTGCTCCGACAGCAGCCATTAGTTTCATGCCTTTTACGCCTGATGAATCGCTGGCCTTTACCAGGTTTATTTATAAGAAATACGGAAGCAGAATTTTTGGTAAATACGGCTTTATGGACAGTTTTAATATCGTGAAAGATTTCTGGTGCAGTGAATATCTGGGCATCGACCAGGGACCGATCCTGATAATGATCGATAATTTTCTGAACGGGACCGTCTGGAAATATTTCATGCAAAACAAGTTCATCAGGGATGCCATGGACCGTATCGGTTTTACCGGGATCATCGATAATTTTGATGAGAGCAGGCATTCCTCTCCTTACAGTAAATGGGGGGTCGAGGGTGATCCCGGCGCTTTCCGGTTTTCCAGGGAAACCGGAGAATCAAGGGAAGGGAAGAATTCCCTGAAGATCGATTTTTTCCAGCCTTCCGGCAAGAGCTTCCTTTATGCAGAACCCGGGCTAAAAGATTATTCTTCTTATCAGTATCTTTGCCTGTGGAAGAAAGGACCGGTTGATCCTGTTCTCTTTCTGGAGGACATTAAACTGAAGCGGGAGAAATTAAAATTACTTTCCAAGCAGAAGGACGAAGAGTGGGATTACCTCTGCTATGACCTTTCCGGGTCCCGGGTGGATAAAAGCAGGATACGGAAAATTTTGTTTATGTTTTACAGCGGATCCGGTCCCCGGCAAGGCAGGGTCTATATTGATCATATCCATCTGGCCAATAAGGTCTATTCCGGGAAACCGTCCTCTCCCCAGAGATTCTTTGTCCGGGAAGGCGAGAACCGCGGTGAGATCAAGCTCGTGTGGCAGTTGAAAAAAGCCCGGGATGACCAAGGACCTGTAGCTACTTATGAGATCAAGGTCTCTGAAAAGCCCCTGAAGAGCGAGAAAGATTTTCAGCAGGCTAAGGATACTGTCAGGCAATATCAGGCCCGGATGACCACAGCCACTCAGCAAATGGTTCTTGAGGGTCTGCAGCCAGGAAGGGAGTATTATGCGGCTATGGACCTGATGAACAGCATGTATTTCCGATCGGACAGGGTAACGGGCCGGGCCCGGGCCAGCAGCCGGAAGGAGATCATGTTTCAGCTGGATAAAAAAGAACTGGTTGATTTTAATATCCGGGACTGGGAAAATTTTTCCTCATCCGGCGATACCGTCAATATGCAGAAGGTAAAAGGTTATGAGGGGACCGGACTGGAGCTTAGGTATGAAATGAAGAAAACCGGGAATTGGCACTGGATGGGTATCAGGAAAAAAGCAGAGGGAAAATTACCTGGCCGCGTCCGATTCTCCCTGTGGGTCAAGGGAAAAGGCCTGGACCTGAACATCGAATTCAAACTCATTGACAGGAACGGGAGCGTGTTCGGGATGAAGATCGATGATTTTAATTTTAACGGGGAATGGGGCGAGGTGACGATCGATTCATCGGAGCTGACATACTGGTGGGGCGGCCAGGGGAGCCAGCAGATGGGCGGATTGGAGTGGGTCGAGATCGCGTTCAGCACGGACGAGGCCGGGACGGGAAGCGTGGTTGTTAATAAGTTAACGCTTGAATAGTGAAAAAGTTTCAGGAACCGGCCTCTCTATAGACAATTAAACTATTGACTTTGGAATATTAAAAAATATTATTCACATAGTCTTAATAGTCTTATTCATTGATGAACAGGGCCCGCATGAAGAAAATCAATATTACATTTATCCTTTTTTTTAGTATGGCCTTATGGCTTTCCGGTATGAATAGGACGCCGGAAAACATCTATTCCGGATACGGTTATGTGGCAGGTGTCGATAATATCAATTCCGTTGTCATCAATCCGGCCAATCTGTATGTGGTCAATAATGATGAGATCTATATTACATTTTCGCGCCCTTTTCTTTTTCATTCCGTGGCTTTTGGATTTCCCCTGGGTACTGATTTTTATCTTGGAATGGCCTTTGTCGCTGCCACGAATAATTTTCACCAGTACAGGGCCGGATTTAATATGCTCAACTCGGAATATATCAAGCTGGGTCTGACCACAGGCCTGGACCGCGAGATCCAGTCCCGCGGTTCGGATAGAGTGGGAGTGGCGCTCTCCCCGGGTTTGACCGTTCTTCTCATCAGCAGTGAAGATATTGATTTTAACCTTACACTCGGTGTCAATTACAAGAACCTGATGAGGTACAATAATTTCAAGAGCACGACCAATTTTACCAAAAATAACATCGATATGGGATTACGGAGCGAACTGTTCATCAAAGACCTTTTCGTTAATCTTGGGGCGAATTATTTTTCCGGGGACCTGAAATATTCCACGTCCGTTGAATACCTTGTTCTGAACGAATTGAACATCGGATTAGGGATCAGGGAGAACGATGTTGTTTTCGGGTTCACCATCAATTTCCTCAATAATTTTATGGCGTTCGGTTATGAAAAAAAGAATTACAGTTTAAGCTATTGCGTGTCCCTGAACAACATGCTGGTGATGCGGACGGAAAAAGCAGCCCGGAAAAAGGTCAGGCATGTCAAGCCCGTCAGCCGTTCCGTCTTGAATAAACAAAAACAACTCCTTGATGAAGGGTTGAAACTGTACAAGGAAAAGCAATACGAAGAAGCGAAACAGACCTGGCAAAAGCTCATCCGCATGGCTCCCTCCACGGATTACGCCAAGGAAGCCAGAAATTATATCCAGAAAGTGAACAACATACTGCGGAGCTTCAATGAATAAGGAAGGATCATTCTCATGAAAGGGGTCAGACATGTTATCCTGAAATTACCGATCCGTTACAAGATCAGCATCATCATGATTGTGATCTTGTTTACTTCCATTACTCTCATCAGCAGCCTCCTTTTTAACAAGGAAAAAGCCATTCTCCTGAGCGAGATGAAGAAACGGGGAAGCGTACTTTCCAAGAACCTCGCCAATGCCGGATTCGAGGCCATTATCAACAAAGATAAACTCATCAGCAGTGATATCATCATCGAGATCATGAAGGACCAGGATATCATCTACTGCATGATCCTCAACAACAGGAACAGGGTAATCGACAGCTCTGTCCCGGAAGAAATCAATAAAACCCTCAGGGATGAATACACCAGGAGCATCAGTAAACTGGATGAACTCACCATTATCAACCAGGAGCATGATGGACAAGAGGTACTGGATATTATACGGCCCATCTTTATTGAGTATAAACATAAAAAGATAAAGAAAGGGTATATCCGGATCGGCATGGGATGGGATATCATCAACGCGGAGATAAAAAAAGCCCAGACATATACTATTTTCCTGGCCTTCTTCTTCCTGGTGATAGGGGTGACCATTTCTCTTGTCTTTGCCAAGACCATCACAGACCCCATCCTCAAGATCGTCCGTGTCATGGAAAAAGTAGGACAGGGCGATTTGGAACAGCGGGTGGACATCTCCCTTATCGATGAGATCGGGAAACTGGCCGGAGCTTTCAACGAAATGATCCAGCACTTAAAGGAAAAACTGATGATGGCCAAGTATGTTTCCAAGTCCACCATGGAGATGATCTCCCATAAAGATGACAGCAAGCTGGAGCTGGGCGGCCGGCGCAAGACCGTTACCCTCTTCTTTTCCGATATCCGCGGCTTTACGTCTTATTCCGAATCCAAAACGCCTGAGCAGGTGATCACGATGCTGAACAAATTCCTGAGCATCCAGGCGGAGATCATAGACAAGACCGGCGGCTCGGTCGATAAATTCGTAGGCGATGAAGTTGTGGCTGTTTATGAAAAAGGGAACATGGTGGAGAACGCTATTAAATCATCTGTTCTGATACAGAGGAAGATCCTGGACCTGATCCATAAAGGAGAGGATGAGATCGCCATCGGGATCGGGATCAATACAGGGGAAGTGGTCATGGGAAACATGGGGAGCGAAAAAAGAATGGATTACACTGTCATCGGCGATACGGTGAACACGGCATCGCGTCTCTGTTCCAATGCCATGGCGGGCCAGATCATCATTTCCGAATCAGCGTATCTGCAGGTTAAGGGCAAATTTAAATTTAAGCGGCCTATCGAGATCTCGGTCAAAGGGAAGAAGGAACCGATCAAGGTATATGAGGTTATTTATTGAAGCTTTCGGATCTATTTTTTAAAGACCCGGCTTTAAGATAAACAAGTAAAAAAATTGACAAAGAATTAAATTTATATAGATTAAAGTATTGATTAAAGGAGTTATGACGTATGGATTTAAAGGTCATTGAAAAAGTAAAGAAATTAGCGGATGAACTGAAAAAAAAGGTGGAAGAGAAAGCCGCGCAATTCAAAACGAACAAAGAGCAGGAAAAAGATAAAGCTTTAAGGCTTTTGAAAAAGAAATTAAAACGGGCCCAGAGACGCCTCAAGCTGCTCAAGACTGAGTATGAAAAAAAGACAAAACCTGCCCCAGCCAAAGAGGAAAAGAGCGCGGAGAATAAGGGAATAGCTCCTGCACAGGAGAATGCGGCTGAAAAACCTGAAGCATCGGCTGAAGCTAAAACAGAGGAAGCTGTTCCTGAAAAAAAAGAAGAAACCCCCGCGTAGGATTCATCCCGGTCACTGGTTTATTTCACTGAACACGGCCGTTTACTGCTGATCAGGTTCCCATCTTTATGGAATTGAGAACAGACAAAATTAATTTATTCTGGCTCTCCCGAAAAGGATTGTTCCGGTTCAAGACATGGTTCGTCCTGAAAGTCGTTGTCCTCTTTCTCTGGGGGTTCGTCATCCTTAATTCCTATTCGCTCTACCTGAGCCAGCCCCGGCTCTTTCAGGCCAGCATCAGCAACAAGTTCATGTTCTTCCTTTTCCTCCTTCTCAATTTCATTTTTTTCGTTTTTTTTATGGCGCTCACCATCCTGACTTTTAAATTAAGGCAGGTGGAATTCGGCCTTTACCGGTGCAGCGGCGCCACAAGGCGGGAGATCATTACCCTGATGTTCAATGAGAGCCTGATGCTGACCCTTATCAGTTTCGGCCTTCTCTTTTTTTTTGAGATCATCTTTATTTACTTCTTCCGGCTGGAGATAGCGGGACTGTTTAAAGTGAGTTACGACCTCCGGTTCACGCTGGGCATGGCGAAGAATTTCCTCCTGTCCCTGGTCCTTGTTTTCATTCTATTGATGGTCTGTTATTTTCCGCTCGCAGTGTATTATTCCTGTAAAGACCCTTATGAAATAGTGAGGTATTGACCTTGTTTTTCCGTTTGATCGACATTAAAAAAAGTTATCAGGGAGGAAGCCAGAAGACACTCGTACTGAAAGGCATCAACCTGGATATTAATGAAGGAAGTTTTATTTCTTTCGTGGGTGCTTCGGGCGCCGGTAAGTCCACGCTGCTCCTCATCCTGGCCGGTCTGCTCAGGCCTACGTCCGGGGAGCTGTACTTTGATTCCAAGAAACTGACGCGGTTATCGGACAAGGAATGGTCCTTCATTCGGAAACAGTATATCGGTATTATTTTTCAAAAGAAGATCTTTATCCCGCACCTGAAGGTATATGAGAACATCATTACTCCCTTATCGTTCATCACGGACCTGTCCGGCCGGGGATTTGACGATGGCCGGGTGGAAGACCTGATGGAAACCTTCGACCTGAAGGCGCACAGGAACAAGTATCCCGAGGAATTGAGCGGTGGTGAACTGCAGAGGATGATGATCGTCCGTTCCTTGGTGACCGGTCCTAAGATCCTGCTGGCTGATGAACCTACAGGGGACCTGGACCTGGAGAACAGCAAGGAGATTATCCATATTTTAAAAAAGATCAATAAAAAAGGACTTACGATCGTGATGGTCACACACAACAAGGAGCTGGCTCTGCAAGCCAGGAATATTTACAGGATCGATAAGGGTGAGATCGCCAAATTAATCAAATGAAGATTTTATTGATTGCGGATAAGGTCAGCCCTGTTCTCTACAGTGAGAATATCAAAAGGAATCCCCGGTTAAGAAATATCGATTGTATCCTGTCCGCAGGGGACCTGCCTTTTTATTATTATGACTTCCTGGTCTCCAACCTCAATGCGCCGCTGTATTATATCCTGGGGAATCATATCCGTGATATAGACGAAGAGTTCGAGCGGGAGCTGCCGGTCTTCCGGAAAATGGGCGGTTTTTTTAATCTGGACAATAAGGTCATCCGGTACCACGGCCTGCTGATGGCTGGTCTGGAGGGCTCTTTTCGTTATAATGATAAGAACCACCAATACACGGAATCTCAGATGCGGTTCAAGATATTCAGGCTTATTCCCCGCATGCTGAAAAATAAATTATTGTACGGCCGTTATCTGGATATCCTTCTGACCCACGCTCCTCCTTACGGGATATACGCCATAACGGAGAACGATACGGCGCACAGGGGATTCGAGGCCTTCAACCGGTTCATCAGGCGGTTCAAACCCCGTTATGTGATACACGGTCATGTCCATTTATTGAACGAATACATAAAGTCCGTTAAACGTTACAGGAACACCAAGATCGTAAATGCGTACGGGTATAAGATCCTGAATATCCGGATGAAAAAGAAGAAGGTTTAGAACAAACATTATTATGGATGATTTAATCGAAAAAAAAATTAGTGATGATTTTGACCGGGCGAGGTTTAAATCCTTTTTCAATGCCATTTTCAGGTATTTGAAAAAAGAGAAGAATGAATTGCTCTCCTTTGACAAAGTCAAAAAGGCTGTCAGGCCGATACATCAGGTTTACAAGGGCATGAAATCCATCCCCCTTGAGAACATCCGGGGAAGTGAAGGACGGTACAGGGATTTTGACAAGGAATTCCTGCCGAGACAGGAAAGCATACGTCCGCGCTGGGAGAACATCGATAAGGCACATTATGAGAACCAGGAACTTCCGCCTATCCAGGTGTATCAGATCGGCGATATTTATTTTGTAAAGGACGGGAACCACAGGGTCTCGGTCGCCAAGGAGAAAGGGCAGAAATACATCGATGCTGAGATCATCGAGCTGAAAGCCAAGGTGCCTCTGGAAAAGGATATTGATTATGAAAGACTGATCCTGAAGGAAGAGCATGTCAGGTTCCTGGAAGAGACGAAGATGGACGTAATACTTCCTGAAACAAGGTTTGAGTTCACCCGGCCGGGCCAGTATGACCATATCGTCGAACAGATCAAGGCCCACCAGCGGATCATGTCCGCCCTTTCAGGAAAGGAATCGGACTGGGAACACGCGGTCCGGTCCTGGTACAAGGTTATTTATCTGCCCATTAAAAAGCTTATCAAGAAATATCATATCCTGCGTCACTTCCCGGACCTGACCGAAGCTGATCTGTTCATGTGGATCATCAAGCACTGGAACTATCTGCGTGGCAAATCGGAAACTTCCATTGATTCTGAATCAGCGGCCATTGATCTCAAAGAAACATACAGCCGTAAGCTGTTCTATAGAATTTCAAAGGCGTTCTTGAAGATATTCAAGCCAGGTAAGTTCGCTTTTCTCCTCCTGCTGGCCCCTCTTTCCCTTTCCGGGGATACTAATTTCAATATCAAAGGGCCGTCAGAACCCCGGATCGATCTGGGAACGAAACAAACCAATACGGTCAGAAAGGAACAATCCATCAAGGTTCAGGAGAAAGAGAAGGCTATCTATGTTTTTTCCGTTTCCGTCATCTTCCAGGACAAGGCCATGCTCAAAGGCCTTGTTTCGTTCCTGGAGGATGAATTGAAGGTCCAGTATACCAAGAACAATTTTCTCTTCCGGAAGACCGTGAGCTGGAACGATGTCAAGAGCCTTCAGATCATGGAGTGGAAGCCCAGCCTCAATACCCAGGAAAGCAATGCCCGTCTTCTCATGTACTATTTTTATCCCCGTAAATATAAGATCATCATGGAATCAGGTGAAACATACTATTATGATAAGAATATCCCCTATATTAATAAATTGATCCTGACCAACGAAGACGGAAGCACGGATATCTTCTCGTATTTTGTTGATTATTGGAGTGTGACAGGCCCGAACACAGGATACTGGCGGAATGCCAGGAGTACTTATTTTTATGCTCCTTTCGAGCATGCGAACAGGTCGGTAATCAAGAAAATCAATTTCAGATGAATAAGATCCAGTATATCACGATCAGCACAAGATGGGGAAAGTGTTCTCTGTTGTTCCGGGAGGACATCATCCTTGAATTGATACTTCCGTCCGGGCGGTTACGGAGAACAGGCCGCTGCACCGGGTATCACGGGAAAAAGAAGTGGCTCTCCGGACTCCGAAAAAGGATGGTCCGGTATTTTAACGGCAGGCGGACGACCTTTCCTTTCCTTTCGCACCTGGAGTTTTCCGGTTACACGCCTTTCCAAAAAAAAGTCGTACAACAGCTTATGAAGGTCCCGTACGGGGAAAGGATCAGTTATATGCAACTGGCAGAAAAAGCCGGCAGTCCAAAAGCCTGCCGCTGCGTGGGGAACATCATGGCTAAGAACAAGGTTCCTCTGATCATTCCCTGCCACCGGGTCATCAGAAGCAGCGGTGATATCGGCAGTTTTGGTTACGGCCGTTCCTATAAGCAGAAACTTCTGGAGCTGGAAAAAATAATTTGAAAAAAAAAATGAAAAGGTTATATATTTTTTATGATTAAAATCGATTATTCCCGGAAGATCAAGCAATTACCTCCTTATTTGTTCGCAGAAATGGACCGGCTGAAGCAGGAGGGGGTCAAGCAAGGCCAAAGGATCATCAGTTTCGGCATCGGTGATCCTGATCTGGCCACGCCGGAACCCATTATCCAGGCTTTAAAAAAAGCCGCGGATGCTCCGGAGAACCACCATTATCCTTCTTATGAAGGATTGTTCCTGTTCAGGAAGGAGATAAGTCAGTGGTTTATAAAGCGTTATGGCGTGTCTCTGGACCCGGAAACAGAGATCCTCTCCCTTCTTGGATCCAAGGAGGGGATCGGCCATCTGCCGTTCGCTTTCATTGACAAGAATGATTTTGTGCTTGTACCTGACCCGGGGTATACTGTGTACAGATCAGGAACGGTCTTTGCCGGCGGAACGCCTTATCTCATGCCTTTGAGGAAGGAGAACGGTTTCCTTCCCGATCTGAAGGCCATCCCGGAACGTATAAAAAAGAGAGCCCGGCTGATGTTCATCAATTATCCCAATAATCCCACGGCTGCCAGTGCTCCAAGAGCTTTTTTTGAGGATGTGGTTAAGATGGCCCAGCGTTACCATATCATTGTGGCGCATGATGCGGCTTATAATGAAATGTATTTTGATAATGAGAAGCCTTTTTCTTTTCTGGAGGTGAAGGGAGCAAGGGACGTAGGCATAGAATTTCATTCGTTTTCCAAGACCTTTAACATGACCGGCTGGCGGGTGGGGTTTGCCGCAGGAAATGCTGATATCCTGAAAGGCCTGGGAAGCATAAAGAACAATCTTGATTCGGGTGTTTTTCAGGCTGTACAGTACGCTGCCATGGAAGCCTTGAGGCGATACGATGAGCTCAGCGCCCCCATCCGGAAGGTATACGGCAGCCGAAGGGACCTTGTGGCTGCCAGGATGGATGAACTGGGATGGAAGTACGTGAAACCAAAGGCCACCTTTTATTTTTGGGTGGAAACACCGGCAGGATATGATTCCCGGAAGATGACCATGCGGCTGCTTCAGGAAGCCGGTATCATGGTAACACCCGGGAATGGATTCGGTGAGAATGGCGAAGGTTTTATCCGGCTGGCCGTCACAGTGAACGATGATCTGATCAATGAGGCTTTTGATAAAATAGGATCCATAAGGTGGTGAAAACATGAAAAAAATTATTTTCTTATGCGGCCTTTTTTTCTTTTTTCATTGTAAAACGACTTCTTATCCTTATATTGTAAAAGGTTATTATGTCAACAATAATCAGCAGTATGAGGTTGAAGCGTATGGTTTGACCAAGCAGGATGTCCAGAATGCCGTTCAATCCCGTAATATCGCCAAAGAGGCGGCACTTATTGTTGCCCAAAAAAAAGTAATGGATGAATTTAATATCCCTCAAGGTAAGGTTATCCGTTCCGGACTTATCAAGGATGTTGAATTCATCAACAACAAGACCTGCCGGATCATTTATACAGTCGATGTGAATGACCTTAAAGAACAATAAAATTTTCATTCCTCATCCTGTCATTCCGATCTTAAAGCATTAAGTAATTTATATCCCACGGGACATTGCTGTGAAATAAAGTACGGTATGAGTTGCTTTCCGGCGCATTTTCAGGGATTCCCCGAATAATCTTATCGTGGAGCAGTAAGGATGGAGCGTAAGACAAGGAATGACTTCATTTACCTGTCATTGGGTTCCAACCAGGGCAACAGAGAGATGAATCTGGAGAGAGCAGTTGAAAAGCTTGCTCAGCAGGGGGTCCGGATCGTACGCCTCTCTTCTCTGTACGAGACGGAACCAGTGGGTTTCCCTGACCAGCCTTGCTTTTTAAACAAAGTGGCTGAATGCGATACTTCTCTGTCGCCGGAAAAACTGCTCCAGGCAATCCAGCAGGTGGAAAATGAGATGGGGCGCGTGCGGACATGTAAATGGGGGCCGCGAACCATCGATATCGATATCCTTTTTTATAAGGACTGCGTCTTTCAGAGGAAAGACCTTCTCATTCCCCATCCTGAAATAGAGAATAGGAATTTTATCCTGGTCCCCCTGGCTGAACTGAACCCTGAACTCTTTCATCCCGTATCCCGGAAAAGGCTGAAAGACCTGATCAGCAGTAAGAAAGGGGCTGTGAACCGTTTAAAATAATACTTGAAAATGATAATTTAATTGTTATACTGATGTAATAATATGAAATATCTCAGTTTATTGAATGAGAAAAAGAAGAATAAAGAGAAGATCACGGCGCTGACCGCTTATGATTATCCTACAGCCAGGATCCTGGATGAGTCAGGCATCGATATCGTTCTGGTAGGCGACTCTTACGCAATGGTTAAACTGGGCCATGAGACCACTCTGCCGGTCACTATGACAGAGATGCTGAGCATCAGCCAGGCTGTCTCCCGCGGGATTCGTGAGAGCATACTGATCATCGACATGCCTTTTCTGTCCTATCAGGTTTCAGAGGCCGAGGCTATGTACAACATAGGCCTTTTCTTCAAGGAGACAAAGGCCCAGGCCGTGAAGATAGAGGCCACGGCGAACAATATCAGTCTGATCGGCAAAATTGTAAAAATGGACGTGCCTATCATGGCCCATATCGGGCTCACGCCCCAGTCCGTATACCGTCTGGGCGGTTACCGGATCCAGGGAAAAGACGCTGAATCGGCGTACCGTATCTATGAACAGGCCCTCGCCCTGGAAAAAGCAGGAGTTTGTTCCCTTGTGCTGGAAGGCATGACATCTGAATTAAGCCAGAGGATAACAGAAGAATTGAGCATCCCCACGATCGGGATAGGGGCCGGTCTTTATTGTGACGGCCAGATCCTTGTCATAGACGATCTGCTGGGGATGAACCCGGATTATCTGCCGAAACACACCAAACAGTACGCAGACCTATACGGCATCATCAGGGATGCGGTCGGAAAATATATGATTGATGTCGAGCAATCACGATTTCCCGAAGAGAAACATTTTACGCATCTGGAAGAAAAAGAAAAATTTTACAAAAAAATAAAAGCATGAAGATCATTAAAGACCCTAAGATCATGCAGCGGATTATTTGGAACTTAAAATCAAAGAAGAAAAAGATAGGTTTTGTCCCGACCATGGGAGCGCTGCATGAAGGCCATCTGAGCCTGGTCCGGGCCAGCCGGAAGGAGAACGATATCACCGTGGTAAGTATCTTCGTGAATCCGGCCCAGTTCGGACCTCATGAGGATTACCGGGCTTATCCGCGGTCGTTTGGGCCTGACCAGAAGAAATGCAAGGCCGAGCATGTGGATTTTATTTTTTATCCCCGGGCGCAGGTCATGTATCCGGCCGGTTATGCCACCTATACTTATGTGGAAGGATTATCGGAAGTACTGTGCGGACAGAAGAGGCCGGGGCATTTCAAGGGAGTGGCCACCATCGTGCTGAAACTGCTCCATATCATCATGCCGGACCATGTTTACTTCGGCATGAAGGATTATCAGCAGTATATCATCATCAAAAAGATGGCGGAAGACCTGAACCTCGGGATTACGGTTATCGGATTGCCCATCATACGCGAGAGGATCGGCCTGGCCATGAGCTCACGGAATGCCTATCTGACCAGAGAGGAGAAAGAAGAGGCCACCTTGCTCTCCATGGCCTTGTTTTACGCCAAAGGTCTTGTGGAAACGGGCGAGGCACAGGGAGGAAAAGTGGTGAAGAGCATCTACCGGATCCTTCTCAGCGGACGGATCATCAAACCCCGGGACATAGATTATATATCCATCATGGATAGTAAGACACTGACGGAATTGAAGATCGTTCAAAAACCGTGTGTGATCGCCTTGGCCGTGCGGATCGGGAAAGCCCGCCTCATTGATAATATCATCCTTTGATTCGTTATGCGGAGAACTTTATTTTTTATTATGCTGTTCTTATCTGCTTCGCTTGATGCAGCCGGGTCTTTTGATAATTATGTGGGATTGAATTTAATCTACAATCAGGCCGAACTGATCGAACCGGAATCAGACAGCCAGGGGCTTGGTGCTGATCTGTTTTATCAATCCTACGTCCGGCCGAATTTCTCATACTCCATCCTTTTCGGATTCCTGTATAATTTTTTTTCCAATGATTTTCAGGAACAGATCTTTTACCCCACCTCCGGCACCATGAACCTGGATTATACACGTGAAGATCGATTTTATCATTTTTCCATGGGCCTTCTCTTCAATTATTCCCGGCTCTATGGCGCGTTCAGGCCGTTTATTTCTCTGGGGACACTGGGAACGTTCATTTACAAGACCTATCATTACACGTACCGCACCAGTCCCGGTGATTTCATCGAAACAGAAAAAAAGAGCTGGTGGCTGCCAACCACGCTTTTCATTCCCATCAGCCTGGGCGTCCAGTATTTTCTGGACCAGAAGAACCTCATTCAGTTCTGCTTCTCCTATCATATCCCTTTATGGGACAAGACGGTTGAGAACTACGGATATACGAACATCCTTTGCCTGAAGCTGGGTTATCTCCGCTCCATCTCCTTTAAACTGTAAAACATGAAGATTTTATTGATAGCGCCTTACGGCATCGGTAATGTGATCCTGGCCCTGCCGGCCATGAAACAGCTGCGGGACCATTTCCCTGAAGCCAGGATCGACTGCCTGACCACGCTAAGGTCCGTTTATCATGTGGTCACCGGAGTGCCGGATTTTCGCCTGTTCCAGAACATATATCAGCTCACTGTCCGCGACATGCTCACCATCATCAGACAGCGGTATGATTATTCCCTTCTTCTGTTCCCGTCGCCGAAGATCCATTATAACCTTCTTAACTTTTTTACATTGGCTAAAAAGAGGATCGGTTCCCGGTTCCCTGGCTCAGGGATCATGCAGGGGACCTTTTTAAACACACACTCTGTCCTTGTTAAACCGGGTCTGCACGATGTGTATCAGAACCTTGAGCTGTTGTCCGTGTGGGGCATCAAGGGACGCAGGGTCAGCCGGCTGGTCAGCCTTCTGGCTGACAGAAATAAGAGGAAAACCGTCGGTGTTCATCCCGGATGTAAAATAAAGGATCATTATAAGAAATGGGATAACGGGAAGTATGCCGGGATCATACGCCTTATCCTGGACAGGACATCTTACCGGATCAAGCTCTTCTTCGGGCCTGATGAAATGGAGCATTATCAGTATTTTTACGAAATCTTTAAGGAAAATAAAAGGATCAGTTATGTCCATCACCAATCCATCCGGTCTGTTTTTAACGAGATCAATGAATGCCGTTTCTTCCTGTCCAATGACACAGGGCTCATGCATATTGCGAATTTTTTAGGGGTTTATAATATCGTGTTGGCCGGCCCCTCGGACTGGCGGCGGACAGGACTCTTTAACCGGCCTTATCAGCTTATCCGGATGGACCTGAATTGTATCCCCTGTTCGCACACCTATCATCTTTCTTCCTACCGGTTCCGCTGTATTTACGGCGATATCCGGTGCATGAAAGAAATTTCCGTTAAAAAAGTATGGAAAATACTGGAAATGGTTTTATAAAAGATTATTATTATACCCGATAAAGCCGAAATGGTGGAATTGGCAGACACGCTACATTCAGGGTGTAGTAGGAGCAATCCTGTGTGGGTTCAACTCCCACTTTCGGCACATCCTCTCCTTTTTATTAAAAATAATCATGGATTTTTATATCACGGCTTATTAAAATTATTATTTGACGACCGAATTGTAATAGATATGATTGATGATGTGATAAGGAAAAAGTTCGACATCATCATCTTTATCGGCCGGCCGGGAGCAGGCAAGTCCGAAGTGATCGACTTTTTGAAACAGGTCCCTCTTGCCCGGCGTAAAAAGATATTTCATATTGCCAGGATCATGGAGATGGATGATTTCAATTTTCTGATCCAGCGCGGTTCCAGGGATGATGTCCGGGAAAAGAAAGGACAGGCCCGGCTCGATACGCTCAGGGGGAAGCACTCCAGTTACCGTGTGAAATCCCGGATGACCTATGTCATGCTGACCCGGGATATCAACCAGTATTTTCTCCGTCATTACGATTCAGAACGGTTCTATGATTATAATACCCTTTTCCTGGAATTTTCCCGCGGAGGCAGACAAGCTTATCAGCAGACCCTGGAACAGCTCGATCCGCGGATCCTGAAAAGGGCAGTCCTGTTATACATCAGGGTCTCTTTTAGGGAATCCATGCGGAAGAACAAGAAGAGGTTTGATCCAGGCCGGGCGGATAGTATCCTGTACCATAAGGTCCCGTATCAGGTCATGCTCACTTACCGTACGGATGATTGGGCCAGGATCACGGCCCGGGATAGGAATTATATTCTCCTGAACAAGCAGGTCATTCCGTACCTGGAATTCAACAATGAACCGGAAAAAACCAATGATCAGAAGAAAATAGGAATGGAATTACAAAAAGGCATTGATCATCTTTTAGACCTGTATAATAAAAAAGAGATACTGTATTGAAAGGAGAGCAGGGCTCAGTCCGCTGAGCATGCCTGTGAAATAAGCCCGTCACAGGGTCTGATATAAATATTTTCACCAGAAGGAGGAACATTATGATTATTAGTGAGGTTGTGAAAAAAGGCTGGGCAGAGGCTAAAAAGAGCTTCTGGTTCTTTGTGGGCCTGCTCATCATTTATTTTGCCATCGTTATCGTAGCAAGCCTGCTGCTGAATAAAATAAAATATGTCGGCCAGATCATCAGTTTCCTGTTATCTTTTTACCTGTCTGTTGGCCTTATCATCATTTCCCTGAAAAAAGCCAGGGGGCAGACAGCCAGTATCGGGGACTTATTTGCCGGATTCCCGTTTTTAGCCTCGTATGCCGGTGCCAGTATTCTGTACATGTTCATCGTGATAGCGGGCATGATACTCCTTATCTTTCCCGGAGTGATCTGGAGCCTGAAGTATATGTTCTATCCTTATTTGATCGTGGACAAGAACATGAAGGCTGTGGAATCCCTGAAAGCCAGCGCCAAGATCACGGAAGGATCAAAGTGGGACCTGTTGGGTATTAATTTTGTGATAGGTGTGATCAGCATGTTGGGTGTCCTTTGTCTTGTGATAGGGATGTTCTGGACCATTCCCTTATCCATGATAGCCCAGGCATTGGTCTATATGAAGTTTGCCGAGAAGCTCTGATCTTCATAATATTCCGGATGTCTCTGTATCTGGTTTTTCCGGGACATCCGGAATATTTCAGCTAGCACCTTATGCATTTTATTGCACTTTTCTCTTCTATAAAATATAATCGTAATTTATATAAAATATAAAGAATCAATATACATTCTCCGATATTTATAATACTAGAATAATATTAATACATCTGTTTTGGCATAAAAAATGCAATAAAATATGGTTGTTCCAGGTGAAGAACCATATTTACGGAGAGAACAGATTTGATGAAAGGCGTATTTACTTTTATAGCACGAACTTTCCTTTTGTTCTTGATAAGTGTGTTTATTATAGGAAATCTTGCCTGGCCGGCTTCGCTATATTTTCAAGAAACCTTTGATGATGTTAACAGCGTGAATGCCAGATGGTCAACTAATTTTCATTACGGCCGGAGCGGGGTTTTCTTTCCGCCGCTGGCCGGTGAAAGCGGACAGCCAGCCCGGACAAGTAAATTCGCTGTTATCAATAATCAGGCCTGTTTCACAGGCGCAGTCCAGTCCCACTGGGAGTATAATAACCTGACGGATGACTGGTATACGACTTACTGGTGCGGGAATGCCATCAAGCTTACCAATGCATCCGGGTCTCAGACGTTCACGGCTTCAGGGACAGATCCGTTCGGCTTCGAGGTGATCCGGACATGGGCCAGGCTGGACCCCTGTAATGAAGATTATTCCACAAGCCCCATGTATGATGATAACCAGTCCGGTGCGGTAGAAGGGAATATCTGGCTGGCCGTGGATAACGGTATATCCGGGACCGTGGAATACCAGAATTTTGATGATTCAGTCTGCATGTATGAGATGTACCGGTACGGCGTGAACACCAATAATTTCCTGGGCGGTTTTCGCAGCCAGTGGGGATATTATATTTTTGCCCAGAACCGTTTCGATCTTCAGAATGTCCCTTATTCCAAAGGCACACTGGACCTGGTTAATAACGTCACTTACGGACTGGAGAAGAATTATGAGAACGAGTGGGCCGGGAACATCAATACCGATTGTTCCAATGCCAATCCTGTGGGGCTGAAAATCACGCATGACGGCAGTAAATTAAGGTTCTATATCAATCCCAATCCGTATCATGACGTTTCCAATCCTTATCCCAATGAGTATTGTCTTGTGGGTCAGGTTGCTGTGGGGTGGAACTCGGGTATGAGGATCATGCTGGGTCACGGGTCCCATTACCATGCCACGGACCTGGAGGATGTACGGTACGACAACCTCCTTATCCGGACCGTAGCGGATACAGTTACCTCCGAAATCTATCCTGCGAAAGTGACGACCAATAAAAAGATCGATTTCACCTATATCATCAAACCTTCTTTCAGGATGACAGATTCCGGCATCGCTGAACTGAAGATCGTCAAGCCCTCTTCCTATGCAGGTTCATGGAGCAATGTTCAGGTTTTTTCGGAATGGGGGGATTCTGTTAATGATAATAACATATCACGCATGTCCAATATTTTTTCCGGTTCACCTGCACTGCAGAACGAGGTCCTGGTCGTTACCAATCATTCTGAATTGCAGTTAAGGTTCTGCCAGGTCTCAGATTCAGTGCACAGTGTAATACGGAGCAATACTCTCAACAAGCAGATCGAAGTGCGATTCACCTTAAAAACGCCGACCACTTCTTCTCCTGTGGGCGAAAGTTTTACCGCCTATGCCAACTGCATTAAATACAGTAATACGGGGTATACCACAAACAGTACGACTGCCGACAAACAGTTCATTTCCGGTGACGCGTCTTATACCTGTTACAGTGCACCCGCAATACGGCCGGATTTCAATTCCAGTACGGTCAAGGTTTATACGGAACCGGCTGCCTGGAGCGGGATAACGCCCAGTCAGGTATATGTGGGATCATCTGATTTTGATTTTTTATATAATATCGTAACCAGTACCACTAATACGGGTCCGGAGATCAGCCGGGCTTTTATTACAATACCGCCGGGTTTTAGTATCAGCAATATCTCCTCGCTCAGGATATCTTCCCCCAGTTATATCAAGGTCACCAATATCGACAGCACCAACAGGATCTATTTGAACTACAAAGGTGCCGGTGTGGAGATACCGGCTAAAGGCGGTATTGATAACATAGGCATAAAGATCAAATCCACACCTGTCATCGGTATCTATAAGTGGAAATCCGTTGTGGAATGCGATGTCCAGGGCACCTCCGGCCAGCTGACTAGAACCAACGGGATCTATAAAGATCAATCTGTGTCGGTCATCCCGCCGTCACCCAATGTGACGGCTTATGAATCCATGATTGATGATAAGGTATACAGTACAGTTACCGCGAATATATATAATTACTATCTTTTGAACAACGGAGCGCCTGAGAATAAAGTAAAACTCGTGCGTATCGAGCTCCCTTCTCTGTTTTCCCGCGTGACCAATATGAGCAGTATGATCGTTCCCTCCAGCCGGATCAAGTTCTCCAACAGCTCGCTTTGGGTTGATTATAATGGAGCCGGGACCAATATCACGGGCGGCGAGTATGACTGCATTACCTTTACGGCTGTTGACAAGGTGTCCCCCATTACTGTGACAAATGCTTCCCTCCTTTCTTATGCGGATAATTTTAACGGAGAAGGGTATAAGGCCTGCAAGGAAGGGGCGCAGACATGGGATATTTCCTTTGTCCTTCCGCCGGCCCAGGCTCAAGCATCCATCAAGACCAACGTTATTGATGCGGTTTATACGACCAACCAATTCATCTTCAAACTGTATAATAACGGTTCAATGAGCAATGAGGTTTACCAGGCCAGGATACTGGTCCCCGGTATTTTCACCAATATCAACAGTATCAACAGCTTGAAAACACCGCTCATTTCATTCACCAACCGCGTTATATATCTGAATTATCAGCCGGCCAAGCTGAAACCCGGAGAACTGGACATCATTACCTTTAAAATGAAGACCAGGATCCTGTATCAGACCAATGTTGAGGTCTGGTCCCTTGTGTGCAATTCACCCTCTACCAATTATTATCAATATACCGGCATCTTCGGGACAGAATCCAGGGTGATTTCCACGGTTTACCCGAGTGCAAAGGGAGAAGCGTATGTTGAACTGGAAGGGGAGAGTACGCCGCCCATCATCATTGATGCGAGTACAGAGACCAATTCCTTGGTTTATTATATTAAAAATTCAGGTGAATCGGGAAACGATATCAGCTTGGCCCGTATCTATTTTCCCCAGACCGTTATCTCCAATGTTTTTAATTTTCAGAGTACTAATATTCTTCAAGACACCCTGAACATCAACTGGCTGAACGACGGGCCGGGATATCGTTACCTTGTGCTGGATTACGGGCTTGACGGGCATCCTTTACAGGCAGGTGATACGGATATCATCTCATTCCGTATGCGTGATAAAATAACCGGGTTCGCAAGCTTTGTCATGTTCTCGACCATTAGCAATATCAAGGAAATAAGGACCAATTCCAACACGACTGGAAAAACCCAGCAGGTCCATATCCGTATTCCACCGGCCCTGGCAGCAGGGAATATCCTTCCCAATATCCTATATACGTCAGGCCAGACGGTGACCAATGTATTTGTATATACGGTCTCCAATAAAGGCCGGGGAAGCAATAAGATCCAGCGGATCTTTATCACGAATCAGTCGGCTCTTGCCTTACCAATGTTGAAAGTAAGCAATACATATTTCAGCGGAAGTACGGGCGTCACCAACAGGGGAAATTCTGTTCTGATCAGTTATGCTGCGGCCGGATGGCCTTTACAGGCAAACAGTGTGGACAGGATCTATCTGACCGTGAGGAGCAGCATCACCAGCATCACCAACGCGCGTATCGAACTGAAGGCGGATAATTATGACGGCAACCAGTTCGTGGATACATCCACTGTTTCCAACAACTCCAAGTATATTTATTTAACGGATCAGCCGCGCACCATTCTTGAACCTTCCCAGATATATACAACCTCTACGCAGAACAGTTTCGTTTATACCCTTATCAACGGAGGGACTATGGGCCGTGTCTTGAAAAAAGCGCGGATCATATTACCAACGCCTGTTTTTATAACGAACGGTATTTCGTTCGACAGCTTTAAATGGGGAGGGGCGGTTGAAAGCAGGTCAAACAATTTCCTGGTGATAACCTATCCCGTGCCGCTGGACGCGGGCCAGTCCGACAAGATCAGTATCAATGCAAGGGATGTTTTGACAGAGGGCCAAACCAACGTTATCTGGGATGCGGAAGTGGATTATGGGGATGGTTTTGGATGGAGAAAGACCCGTCCTCTGGTGGATGGTACCAATGCCGTTCAGATCGTCCTTCCGCCTGCCCAAGCC
>JAQTRT010000328.1 GCA_028711675.1 bacterium
CCCGCGAAGATGATCCGTCTATACTGATGATACCGAACCATTCCTCATAATCATCTTTATCATGGCTCATGGGATCCTGTTCCCGGCTTACCATCTCAGCGCCTTTTCCCTGTTTCCACCATTCGTCGTTCCATTCAAAGACACTGGCGCCGGCCAGCACATGCCGGGCCGTGAGAATATCCACCCACCGGTTCACCAGCTCACAGGCCTGGGTTTCTTCGCTGACAGAAGCCAGATCATCCTCCGGAGCCGTGGAATACCCGAACTCGGATATTACAACAGGTGTATTCGTATAACGCGCTTTTAAATTTTCAATATAACCCTGGTAAACCGTTCCGGTCACAGAACCGGGGGTCGGGAAATTGGCCACCCTGGGCGGCCAGTAGGAGTAAACGTCGAAAAGAGCGATATCCATAAAATCAATGTTCAGGACATCTTCTCCGTACGGCCAGTTGATATGGCTGACGATATGACTCTTGCCGTAGGTTGATTCCTCATAATCCCTCAGGTAATCCGCCATTTCCAGGAGAAAATTCTCGGCTGAATTGAGCTTCCGTTTGCCGGAATAATGTTTTCCTTTATAATTCTGCATGGTCTTATATTTGAAATTGGAAGCTTTAATATTCAGAGGATCGATCTCGCCTCCTATGAAATAAGCCAGTATCAAATCGGAAAAACCGTTCTTATGAATAAAGTCAACCAGGTATTTGATACGGACCATTATCCTTTTCTTGAAACGGGGATTCTGGAAATCCTCGGTCTCATCAAGAGTGATGCCCTGGATGATCTTCAGGTTCAGTTCCCGGCAGGACAGATAGACCTTTTCAGGCCGTATCCAGTAAAGGATGATGGTATTGGCATGGGCCTGGGCGATACCAGTTAAATCTTTCCGGAAATCCGCTTTTTTCATATTATCATGGTTCCGCTCGCCCGGATAATACGGGCTGTAACTTATCCCCTTGACCAGGAACCTGCTGTTATTAAGATAGATGTGATCCTTATCCACACTGAGACCATGGCTGAAGGTCTTTCTCATCGGAGTTTCGGCAGAATACAAAACACAGGTCCAAACCAGTAAAAAAACAATCGAACTGCACACAGAAACCAGTTTCTTCTTCATCATGAGACGCTCTTCCCCTTATTTTAATTTTTTATATACATCGTAGTAATGGATGGCAAAACCGTAAAAGGACCGTTTCCTGCTGAATTCATATTGATAAGCCTTTAACTCCCTGTCCAGCGTCATCAGGTCCTCTTCAGCGAACGTAATCTTCGGAAGCATGATAAGGTAGGATTTGAAGCCGCGGTATGTTTCGCGGGAAGCGTCAAAGGTCCATTCGGAAGGCTCGCAGTTCTCCCATTCCACGTCAGAGGAAAGGCCGAACTCAATGTTCTCCAGGAGCTGATCCACTGTTTTATCCTTTTTCCTAAATTCGTTCCTGCCGAATTTCTCCCCAATCAGCTTTATGGTGTCGTTCAATTTTTTCTGGTCTTTCAGCTTTTCCGGGATTTCGATGCCAACGTGGATGCTCTTGCCGTCGTCAAATGTCTGTATCCGGAATCCGTTGATCCGGCTGGTAAAAGCAAAATCCTTAGCCTCTTTCTGCAGCCGTTTGAAAAACTGCTCCCTGGGATAGCCTGTGACGAAATATACGGGTATCAAGGGGTATTTAAAGGTCTCTATGCCCATATAGACCTTCTTACCTGCTTTTTCCGCGTAATCCATCTCTCCCCTTGAGTGGAAGATCATACCGTCCGCTCCAAAGGCAAAGTCCCTGTATCCCATAATGCCAACATTATCCACAATATCCAGGAGATGTTCGCTCACAGGCTTTTTCTTTCCCTGATATTCCACCAGCTCGATCTTGCCGGACTTTTCATCAGGCTGGTCAAAAAAAAAGGGGATATCGATGCCGAAGACCATGCTGGAATTCTCCTTCACCAGCCGCGTGAGCTTGTCGTTCAGTTCGATGTATTCCCGGCAGATCCTGGTACGCAGGGGGGATTTGTAGGCGATCATCAGGTACGGCTCATTGTCCAGGTGGATACCGTAAAAACGTTCATCCGGGGCTGAACTCCTGTTATAATCGCAGATGGCCCGGCAGAAAGCCAGAGGTTCATGATGCCGCTCCCTCATGACCCAGTCAGGATACCCTTCCAGGGCATGGATACGGATATGGTTCTTCGAGGCGTTCCTGATGAACTTCCTGAAAGAATCCGGGTGCAGAAGGGTACAGCGGAAATCATTTTTCTCTTTGCTGCCCGTGAACTCATACAGGATCTGAAAAAAAAGCTCCTGGATGTTTCTTTGTTTGCAGAATGCGAGAAGTTCATTCTGGTTCTTGTCATTGAACAGGATATCCTCGGCCAGCCAGACCCACATGGCATTGGTCAGACCGGCCTTCGGGACCTTCTTTATGAATGTGCTTGAAGGCACGTTCACAACCGTATCCTTTTTCTTTTTAAAGCAGACATTATCGATGTACACGGTATAATCACCCGGTTCGGTAAAATCAAAATTGATCAGGCCGAACGTGGACAGATCGATCCCCATATCATCAAGCGGGATGACCACTTCCTGCCATTCCCTGGTCACTCCCCGGCCCAGAAAATCGGACACGGTCCCGATCTTCAGTGTATCCTCGGATTTTAGTTTCTCTTCATCCGCTACACCGACCGTGAAGATCTCATTCCCGTTTTTCCCCTTCACCATGAACGACAGATATTTATATCCGTCCTTCCGGGGGTCATAAAAGCGTATTTTCTTCTTTTGAAGTTCATCCATGGTCCGGTACAGATGCATCCATACTCCGC
>JAQTRT010000329.1 GCA_028711675.1 bacterium
GAAGAAAATAAAATACAGGCATGAAGGCGGGAGAACTGAAAAACGGCCGGCAGGAAAATCAAGAAGGGGTGATCTCCCCGGAAAGAAGTCTGATACGGATTGCCAGGATGAATTGAAAAGTCTTTCCAGGTTCCCTGATGAGGATCCGTCCCCTGTCCTCCGCGTACTGAAAAACGGCCGGGTCATTTACCACAATAAAGCAAGTGAATCCCTCCTGGTATCCGGGAGAAACAAGGGCCTTAAGGTATTCCCGGCCGAATACCGGCATCTGATCGCTGAGTGTATGAAAAAAGGGAGTATACTGAATATCGAATATATGGGGTTTAACCAGGTCTTCCTGCTCCATTTTATTCCTGTCAGGGGAGCGGATTATGTAAATATTTACGGCAGTGATATAACGCATTTGAAAATTCTTGAACAGCGTATGTTAATGGCCCGGAAAGAAAGGGAGGACCTGATCAGCCAGCTCCGGATCAGTGAAAAACTGGGCATTATAGCCGAGATATCCGCGCAGATCGCCCATGAGTTCAGGAATCCTCTGGCTTCCATCATCGGCGTGCTGGATATCCTGGAAGATGAAATGGTTTTTCCCCCGGAAAAAAAGAAATATATTGATATCATCAATCAGGAAGCGAACAGGATAAAATGTCTTGTCGACCAAACGTTCTCTGTCCTGAAAAAAACGACCCCGGTCAGCAGGATACGCGTGAATACACAGGATTATTTCAATGAATTAATAAGGCTCCTGTCGCTGTTGCCTGAATCCGGCCGGATCAGGCTTTCCCTGTCCTGTTCCACACGGTTAGAGCATCTGAACATTGATCCCGGGCTCTTGAAAGAGGTGTTCGCCAGGCTGGTTGAAAACTCCCTGGAAGCCATTGGTCCGTCGGGCACAATCGAGATCATTGTCTTTGACCTTGGGGAGAGTGTATGTTTTTCCGTAAAAGATTCAGGGCCCGGCATAAGGGAGGAGGATATCAAACGTGTATTCAGGCCGTTTTATACCACAAAAACAAACGGCGCCGGTCTGGGGCTTACTATTGTCAAGCGTATTGTCGGCTTTTTTAACGGACAGATAGAGTGTAAAAGTGTTTTAGGGAAAGGAACGGAATTTATAATGAAATTCCCGGTTGATGAGGTGTCGGCATGATAAAAGTTACTGTATTGCTTATCGAGGATGATGAAAATTTTAATTATGTCCTGACCCATTTTATCCAGAAGAACGGTTTTGACGTTGTCTCTTTCCTGTCAACAGACGAATTCCTGAATAAAATGGGTAAAATAACGTTTGATACAGCTGTCCTGGATATTAACCTCGGCCAGATAACGGGTTTTGATGTTATGAAGATAATAAAAAGAGAGAATCAGGATATCCCCTGTATATTGATAACGGCCTATGGAAATATCAATGATGCCGTTAAGGCCATCAGGGAAGGGGCTTATGATTATATCGTCAAGCCTTTCAAAGAGATCGAGCTGATCCATAAAATAAAAAATGCCATTAAATCCGTCCAATTGGAGAAGGAAAACCTGATCTTAAAGGACAAGATCTCCAATTATAAGATAATGGATGAGATCGTGGGTGAGAGCGAATATATACGGAAGCTGATGGAAACCGTTAAAAATGTGGCTGAGAATGATGTGAATGTCTTTCTTTCCGGTCCTACCGGGACAGGCAAGGAGATCGTAGCGCGGGCCATCCATAACATGAGTTCCCGGGCTTCCTATCATTTCATTCCCATTAACTGCGCTTCTATTCCGGATAATCTTCTGGAAAGTGAATTATTCGGGTATTTAAAAGGCTCTTTTACCGGAGCTGTAGCAGACAGGAAGGGAAAATTTGAAATAGCCAATGAGGGCACCATATTCCTGGATGAGATCTCGGAAATGCCCATTCATCTCCAGGCCAAGCTCCTGAGGGTGGTCCAGGAAAAGGAGTTCGAGCCCATCGGGAGCAATAAAACGGTTAAATTGAATTCGCGGTTTATCTCTGCAAGCAACAAAAATGTGGAAGAGGAGATCACAAAAGGCAATTTCAGGCAGGACCTGTTCTACAGATTGAATATCTTTCCTATCCGGCTTCTACCCTTAAAGGAGCATATGGAGGATATCCCCCTGCTGATACAGCATTTCTTTAAAAAACACGGTTTTCCCGGTATGAACCTGACCAAGGAGTGCCTGAAAAAATTATGGGATTATGACTGGCCGGGAAACGTACGTGAACTGGAGAATATACTCTCCTTTGCCAGGGTTAATGCCAAAGGAACGACTATAGATATCCGGCATCTGCCTGATAAGATAATTAATTTTTCAATAGAGGAAAGCAAACAGGAAGATGCGGATAATAAAACCCTCGGTGAAACAGACCGTCAGCTCATCATCGAGGCTTTGAAGGTAAACAGAGGCAATCAGACCAAAACAGCCCAACAGCTTGGTGTCACAAGGGCAGTCCTTATTTATAAAATGAAGAAATTAGGGATTACGAACACCCGTGATTATAAATAATTCTGCAATTGTAGAATAGTCTGCAGCCGTTTTCACTTTTATCCTTTTTACTCTGCCAAAACAGCAGTTTATCCTCCTGTTTTTCGCTTTTCCGGAAATTTTATCATGGTATGATCCTTGCTTTTCTATTTGGTATGAATGAGAGTTTAGAGGGAGAAAAAGTATGAAAACATTAATTATCCTTTTATCAATATTTTCTGTCAGCCTTGAGGCCAAATATGCGGAAATGAGCGGTCAGATCTTTCAGAGAGAGTTGATCGGCCCCAATGTGGTGCTTTCAGAGGTTTATACCGGAATTATTTCACCGGG
>JAQTRT010000330.1 GCA_028711675.1 bacterium
AGATATTCTTGAATTGGGTTATTTTCTGCAGGGTCACATACCGCTGTTTGATATCGGTGTATGTGATCTTTTCAATGGCCCGTGTGCCGAAATCCTGCACGTAAAAAGAGGCTATGATGGTGGAATAAACAAGGGCTTTTCTGAGGTATTCGTCGTTGATCTTTTTGTTCCGTTCCAGGAAGCTGAGGAACCCGCCTGCAAAACTGTCGCCGGCGCCTGTGGGGTCGATCACTTCCTCCAGGGGGAAGGCCGGTGCCGTAAAAATGGAGTCCTGGCTGAACATGATGGCGCCGTGTTCCCCTTTCTTAATAATGACTACTTTTACGCCCAAGGCCATGGCTTTCTTGGCGGCTTTGATCAGGTTGGTCGTATTGAAGAGCTCCCTGGCTTCGCCGTCGTTGAGGAGCATCACGTCCACCTTCTTCATGACGTTCAGGAGCGCTTCCTTTTTATTCTCGATCCAGTAATTCATTGTATCGCACACGATGAGCTTTGGGTTCCTGACCTGCTGGATCAGGGCCAGCTGGATATCAGGATCGATATTGGCCAGGAACACGTATTCGCTGTTCTTCAGGTTATCCGGGATGACCGGATTAAAATTCTGGAAAACGTTCAATTCCGTCTTTACGGTATGGGCCTGGTTCATGTCGTATTCATAATAACCCTGCCAGAAGAAGGTCTTTCCTCCCTTGATCTGGTTAAGGTTGTCCACGTTGATGCCCCGCCTTTTCAGGGTAAGGATGTTCTCCTCCCCGAAATCCTCTCCCACAACACCTACCAGATGGACCTGGCTCAGGATGGAGGCAGCCATGGAGAAGTGGACGGCTGACCCGCCCAGTATCCTTTCCACCTGTCCGAACGGAGTTTTTACGGAATCAAACGCGACAGAACCCACGACCAGTATTGACATTGTTTTTCTCCTCGTTTTATTTATTCCACGTCTGCTGCCGGTTCTCCCCGGTCACCGGTCTTTCCCCCGGCCGGGGCCATGAACCGGGAATTACGAACGTCCTTCCCGGATGGCATCACGCATCTCCCGGACCGCTTTATCCAGGCCTTTGAAGAGGGCTTTGGATATGATGCTGTGCCCGATATTGAATTCAACGATCTCCTGTATGGCCGCAACGGGAAAAATATTCTGGTAGTTCAGGCCGTGTCCGGCTGCCACTTCCAGTCCTGTCTGACGGGCGAACTGCGCGCTTTCTGTGATCCTGCGCAGCTCTTCCGCAGCTTTGCCTGTATTGAACAACCCGGCATAATGTCCCGTATGGATCACGATCATCCGGGCCCCTGTTTCCTTTGCTTTTTCGATCTGTTTCCGGTCCGGTTCGATGAACAGGCTCACGATGATACCTTTCTTCGTCAGCTCGGCCGTTATGTCCTTTATCTCCGAAAAGTATTTTATTGCATCCAGCCCGCCTTCTGTCGTGAGCTCAGCCCTTTTTTCCGGTACCAGTGTTGCCTGGTAAGGCACGATCTCAAGAGCTCTTTCCACGATCTCCTTATTGATGGACATTTCCAGATTAAGTCTGGTATGGATGGTCTTTTTCAGGGTGAAAACGTCTTCATCCCGGATATGACGCCGGTCCTCACGCAAATGGGTCACAATGCTGTCCCCGCCTGATTTTTCCACGATACCGGCTGCTACAACGGGTTCGGGTTCGATCCCGCCCCGCGCATTCCTTAAGGTCGCGATGTGGTCTATGTTCACTCCTAACCGGAACATTCCTTTTCTCCTTATTTATTTTTTTTCCACTTTCAGGTCGATCTTTTCCGGGTTTAGTTTGATCACGCGGCAGTTCCAGGGCACGTTATAGCTGATACTGCGTTTATAGATACCGGGATTCCCGACATTTTCCATATCAATGAAGAGAAGCTGTTCTTCCTTATTGATGATCTCCAGCTTTTCCGCCGGTCCGCGGATAATGATAGAACCGGTCAGATGGTCTTTGTTCTTAACCTTCAGGCCGTCCGCCAGGTTCTTGATGTATATCTTCACTTTGTTGTAGGTCTCTGTCTTGAAGTCTTCCTTGATGCGGATGGTCACCTGGACACTCTTGCAGTCATATGCGGTCATGGATTCATTGGGCAGGTCCAGCTCCACTTCCTTGTAAATAGTGCCGGTCACGCCGCCGATGTCGATAGGTTTAGTGCGGACCGCGTTCAGTTCGTTTACACGCCGGGCCGGGCCGCCGATGGTGATGACCTCGGGAAAGAACGTCTCATCGGTCTTGATGTATCCTTCAGCCGGTGAATTGATGATGGTGGGGCTCACAGGGATCTCTTTTAAAATAAATTTGTCCAGGGCTATGGTGATCTCGGAAGGCGTCACACTGATGATCCTGAGGTTTTTGTTCTTTCGGATGCTCTCGATCTGGACGGGGATTGTGTACTGCCCCCGGCCGGTGTTCTTCAGGTCGATGTATGCGTTGAAGTGACCCTGGTTGTAGCTCTGGATCACCTCTTCCGGCCCTTTGATGCGTACCGTGGCCACGTTGCTGAAAGGGTCTTCGATGGTATAATCTTTGGGCAGGTTCAGTATCTTGATGGGGATGGAAAAGTATTTTTCCGGCAGTTTCTGGTAATTCACGTAGAACCAGAGCATAATGGAAATGATCAGGGAGACCAGTTTTACCAGCCAGTTCTTTAAAAATAAGTTCTTTATTTTCGTTTTATCCATGGTCTTATTCATTCTCTCTTAATATTTTATTCAGTTCGTTCTTCAGCGTGATCTCGTCAAAGTCGGTCTTCAGTTCGCCCCGGAAAGCCATGGAAACCTGCCCTGTCTCTTCGGATACGATAAGTATGATGGC